>DAOUZE010000229.1 GCA_030665765.1 Filomicrobium sp. | reverse complement strand
AGGAGTGGAGCGCACGGCCTTTTAGCGAGTTGTTTTGCGTGGCTGCAAGCCGGCCAGCCAAATCACCACGGTTTAGCAATAAGGGGACTACAAGCAATTCGGTCTTGGCGTCAAGGTGTGGTTGGTCTAGGGCCATCATGGCAATCGAGTGAGTAAACAGAAAAAAGGGCGCTGATTTGCAGGTCGAAGCGCACCAAGAAGACAACAACCGGGGCGGCGTATATCCCGTGCAGGAGATCGAGGCACTCATCGAGGCCGGCGCGATCCTGCTCGACCAGCCCTTGTTGGATAATCAGCTGCAGCCGGCAAGCCTCGATCTGAGACTTGGCGACTTCGCATACAGGGTACGGGCGAGCTTTCTACCCGGACCTGGGATCAGTGTCGCCGAGCGGCTGGAAGACGTCCGCCTGCATGCGATTGATATCCGGGACAGCGCCGTACTTGAGACCGGCTGTGTCTATGTCGTGCCACTGCAGGAGGCTCTAGCGCTACCGGCGGGCGTATCTGCCTCGGCCAATCCGAAGAGCTCGACTGGGCGGCTCGATGTCTTCACGCGCATTATCGCCGATGGAGTGACGGCGTTCGATCTGATCCCGGACGGCTATGCGGGTCCGTTATATGCGGAGATATGTCCGCAGACGTTCCCGATTGTGGTGCGTTCTGGCACGCGGCTATCGCAAATCCGCTTTCGACGTGGTCAGCCTCAGCTCGATGATCGCGCACTGCTCGAGTTGCACAGACAGCAACGGCTGGTCAGCAGCGAGGCCGCCGATATCGATGGCGGGCTGGCGCTGTCGGTGGATCTCAACGCAGGCAGCGAGGGACCGATCGGCTACCGAGCTAAGCGTCACTCAGGCGTTGTCGACGTCGACAAGCCAGGGGCGTGTGCGGTTCTCGACTACTGGGAACCCATTCATCTGCGGGGCAGTGCGCGGCTGATCCTCGACCCCGACCAGTTCTACATCCTGGCCTCCAAGGAAGCCGTGCACGTACCGCCGGCCTATGCCGCCGAGATGGTGCCGTTCAATCCGTTAGTCGGTGAATTCCGGGTGCACTACGCGGGTTTCATGGACCCGGGCTTCGGTCACGCAGCCGCTGGCGGTGAAGGCTCGCGTGTGGTCTTGGAAGTACGCAGCCATAATGTGCCGTTCATCCTCGAAGACGGGCAGATCATCGGGCGGTTGATCTACGAGTACCTATCTGAGCTGCCCCGCCTCGTCTATGGCCGGGACCTCGGCTCGAATTACCAGGCGCAGGGACTTAAACTATCGAAACACTTTGCATGATGGTTGGGGGAGACAAAGTGGGCATAAAGCGTTAGTCCTTTTGGTTGGTTTCGCGTTCGGTTTCCGGCCGAGTGCCATGTTCTTTGTCGATGCTTGATTGGTTGTTTGCGTAATGAGCATTACCCACTTCTCCCCCCTGAAATTCTTCTCCTTACTGCTTTGCTTGTTCGTCTTTGGGCTCGCAGCTCCAGGCGCGTTCGCCCAGGAGCAGGCGGCCGCCCAGGAGCAACAAGACGTCGAAGAAGGGGACGCCGAGGACAACCTGTCGGACGCGGAACTTGAACAGCTGGTGGCGCCGATCGCGCTTTATCCAGACGCTCTGCTCTCGCAGGTGCTGATGGCCTCGACTTATCCTCTCGAAGTCGTCGAGGCGGCACGGTGGGTCAAAGACAACCCGGACGTCAAACCCGACGACGTCGAAAGTTCGCTCGATGGCAAGGGCTGGGACGCAAGCATTATATCGCTGGCGGCGATTCCCGACGCACTGGCAATGCTCAATCATGATTTGAGCTGGACGCAAAAACTTGGTGACGCTTTCCTCGCTCAGCAACAGGACGTCCTGGAAGCTGTGCAAAGGCTGCGACTGCGCGCGGAAGAAGCCGGGAACCTCGAATCGTCTGAGCAAATCAAAGTCGAAAAAGTCGCTGCGAGCACTACCTCTACAAGCAGCATCCCTACAAGTAGCGGCGGCGGCGCGACGACCAGCGGAAGTTCTGGTGGTTCGAACCAAGTTATCGTTATCGAGCAGGCGAACCCAGAGGTGGTGTACGTCCCTGCATACAACCCGACCGTCGTCTACGGAACATGGTCTTATCCATCTTATCCGCCATACACTTGGTACCCACCGGGATACGTTGCCAGTAGTGCACTATGGTTCGGCGCCGGCGTTGTCGCTGGACGGGCATTGTGGGGCCGGTGCGACTGGTACAGGGGCTCGGTCAATGTAAACGTCAATCGTTACAACCGATACAACCGCACGAACATCAAGAACTCGAATTGGAAGCATAACTCAAGACATCGCCGGGGAGTGCCCTACAAGAACCGGAATACCGCGAAGAAGCACGGCCGCAAGCACATGCAGCAGGCGAGAGCTCGTGAGAACTTTCGCGGCCGCGCGCAGCAGGGGCGCCAGCAGCTGAAAGCCAATCGTCCAGGTCAGAGACCTGGCGCCGGGAATCGTCCGGGACAGAAGCCTGGCGCTGGAAACCGACCGGGGCAGAAGCCCGGAGCCGGAAACCGACCGGGACAGAAGCCTGGCGCTGGAAACCGACCGGGGCAGAAGCCCGGAGCCGGAAACAAGCGCCCCGCGCAACGGCCCGCCGCAAAGAAACCTGCCGCCAAGAAAAAGGTCGCGGCACGGCCCAAGTCCAAGGCCAGGCCTAAGTCCAGCTCGCGGCGCAAGTCATCGAGTCGGAGCCAGTCCCGAAAGCGTTCCGGTGGCAAGAGACCTTCAGCTTACCGCGGTGCGGGGCGCGGCAAGCAAACGCGACGTCACAGCTCTCGCGGCGCACGAAGCCGCGGGCGGAGCAGCGCACGGCGCGGCGGCGGTGGACGCAGGGGCGGCGGACGCCGAGGCGGAGGACGGCGGAGATGAGACCATTTTCCTCGGCACTTCATTCATCGCGCCCTGGGAGTTCTTCTATGGGACATGAACAGACTTCGTATCTGCATTCTCTGGCCAAGATTTTCTTGTCGGCACTTTTGGCTGCCGCCGCTGGCAACCTCGCCTTCGGTCAGGAACAGGCCCCCAAAGCGTTTCAGTCGCCAGATCTGGCTGCTGCGGCTTTGATCGAGGCAGCCAAAAGCAATGACCTTCCAAGCATCGTTGAGCTATTGGGACCGGAGGCTGAATCCTGGATCCGTTCTGGTGATGAAGTTCAAGACGAACAGGGCCGGAAGGAGTTCGTTGCCGCCTATGATACCAAGAACGAGATTGAACCTGATGGCGATGATCGCGCGACGCTCGTTGTCGGCGAGGACGGTTTCCCATTTCCGATTCCCGTCGTGAAGACCGCCGACGGCTGGGTGTTCGATGCCGAGGAAGGCAAGGAGGAGTTATTGAACCGGAGGATCGGGCGCAACGAACTCAACTCCATCCAGGCGCTGCTGGCAATCGCAGACGCACAGTTCGAATACGCGCAGGAAGACCGGAACGGCAACGGTCTGCGGGAGTACGCCACAAAGTTCCGCAGTTCCGAGGGCAAACGAGACGGCTTGTTCTGGCCGACTGAGGATGGCGAGCCGCCAAGCCCGCTTGGTGAACTCGCGGCGCAGGCTTCCGCAGAAGGCTATGACCGCCAGGACGGCGAAGAAACGACTGATGATGAACCGTCAGCCTACCACGGCTATCGATTCAAGCTGCTGCAGCGTCAGGGCGCGGATGCTCCCGGCGGCGCTTTTGATTATGTCGCCGCGGGTAGCCAGATCGGCGGTTTTGCCGTCATTGCCTATCCGGCAACGTATGGGAACTCAGGCATCATGACATTCCAGGTCAATCACGAGGGGGTCGTTTACGAGGCGGACCTCGGTGAAGAGACCGCCGAGATTGTCGCCGGCATTGACGCCTTCGATCCCGGTTCCGATTGGGGCAAAGTCGATCCATTGGACTGGCAGTTGGCCGAAGAGTCTGTCGCGGAGCAGTGAGAGGGATCACGCTCCGAGCGAACCCATTTGATGTTTGGATTGTCTGGCTGTGCGCTCAGCCGCCTTTGCGAGCGGGTGCCAACCATACTGGAAGGGCTCGGCCAACTAGGTTCGTGTTCGGGTTGCCCGCGAGCGACAAGTGTAGCTCTCGCGCAGCGTCCCTATTGTTCTCCCAACTTCAAGCCAGCCCAAAAAAACGCTCTATGAAGCGGCGGTAGACCAGGGTGAGGGTCGCTAGGTCGGACAGCGGGACATGCTCGTCGACTTTGTGGATCGTCTCATTGACGAGACCGAATTCAACAACAGGGCAGACGTCCTTGATGAAGCGGGCATCCGACGTGCCGCCGCCCGTGGAGAGCTTCGGCGTGTGGCCGGTGACCTCGCTTACGGCCTCAGACAGCGTTTCCACTAGAGGCCCTTTTTCGGTGCAGAAGACGTCGCCGGTCCCCGCGAAGGTGAGGTCAAATTCCGCGCCGGTTTCCTCCGCAGCCTGCTGGCAAAGACCGCGCGCCCAAGCTTCCAGGCGCTCCCGTGTCCAGTGGTCGTTATAGCGGATGTTAAAGACGGCGTGGGCCTCGCCGGGGATGACATTGGTGGCGGTGTTAGGGACGCTTATAACTGTCACGGCCAAATGCGAGGGCTCAAAGCGCTCGCTGCCATCATCGAGGTGCGAGGAGGAGAGACGGTCGATGATGCGCGCCAGTTTCGGCACCGGGTTGTCGGCCTTCGCGGGATAGGCAGAGTGGCCTTGATGGCCGTGAACAACGAGTTCGCCGTTCAGCGAACCACGGCGGCCGATCTTGATTTCGTCTCCCAATGCCTGCGGGTTGGAGGGTTCGCCGACAAGGCATGCATCGATGGTTTCGCCACGCGCCTTCAGCCAGTCGAGCATCTTGACCGTGCCGTTGATGGCAGGGCCTTCCTCGTCGCCGGTGATCAGCAACGAGACCGAGCCGGGGAACTCGTCATCGTGCTCGTTCAGGACTGCCGCTAGGGCGGCGACGAAGCAGGCGATCTCGCTTTTCATATCGACAGCGCCACGGCCATAAAGAACACCGTCTCGGATTTCCGCGGCGAAAGGCGGCACTGTCCAGGCCGACTCCTTGCCGGGTGGCACTACATCAGTGTGCCCAGCAAAGCAAAGGTGCGGGGCGGCTGTCCCGAAACGGGCATAGAGATTGTCAATGTCGGGTGTGCCCGGCTCGCTGAACGGCAGCCGGTGAGAGGTCAGCGCCGTCGACTCGAGGACGCGCTCGAGAAGGTCCAACGCGCCGCCCTCGGCGGGGGTAACGCTGGGACAGCGGATCAGTGCCTGAGCCAAGGCGACGGCATCTGTGGCGGCGGGAATTGGCGTATCGCTGGAAGAATCGGTCATGGGGGCTTGAATAGCAGACGATCGCCGGTTCGCCAGCCCCTTGCAAGGTCGTGGCAGCGGCATCGCCTTTTTCAGCGCCGGGCCGGCCCGTACTTGTTATCGCCGCGAGTGCCGCGATAGAAACCAAGGCGGACCAGGAACCAAAGTCCAGCAGCGCCGAACCACCAGGCAGCCAACTGCGTGTACCACAAGGCATCGTTGGATTCGGGCCGCCAGTCGGTGAAGAATGTCGCCGCCGTGATGGCAGCCGGGGCGTAAAACAAAAAACCCAATAGTCCCGACTGGCCGAGATCGTGTAAGCGCTTGGTGTTGAGGGCGGCCAACGGAACAAGAAGTGCCAGCGACCAAGCGAGGCCGGCTACACCCGTCTCCCGGGTTAGCCGGACAGCCTCATGAAACGGATCGTTGGAGAATACCGCACCCCATGAAAACGGACTCGCCGCAACAAGCACGATGAGCCCGAACCAGTAAGCCAAGCGGCCGATCCGACCATTGAATCCGAAAAACAACCGGAAAGGGTTGAGCATGACGCCGTCTTGTTCGCTGTGGAGCCCGGTCAATTAGAGGCGATGTTGTCGTGGTCTAATTGAGGTGGAACGTTACACCACCGCGCACAACGGTCGTATCAACGGAAGCCTCTAATTCGCTAATATCTCCGTCTTGGAACTTAAGCTCAATG
>DAOUZE010000062.1 GCA_030665765.1 Filomicrobium sp. | reverse complement strand
TGGAGCCGCGTTCGTATATTTGCGAGAATATTTTGAACAGCAGCTCGGCACCGGTTGGTGACAGCGGCACGTATCCGAGTTCATCGATGATCAGAAGCTTGTAGCCGGCAAGTTGGCGCTGGAGGCGGAGCAAGCGCTTCTCATCGCGCGCTTCAAGCAGTTCGTGGACCAGAGCGGCAGTGGTGATGAAGCCAACTGACAGTCCTTTCTGGCAAGCTGCCAAGCCCAACCCAAGTGCGATGTGGCTCTTGCCCGTACCGGAGTTGCCGACGGCAATGATGTTCTCGCGACGCTCGATGTAATCGCAGCGGGCTAACTCCAGGACCGCCATCTTGTTTAGGGCTGGCAGAGCTAGGAAGTCGAAGCTGTCGAGGCTTTTGACGGTCGGGAACTTGGCTGCCTTAATCCGGCGCTCCACCAAACGCCGCTCATGATCGATCATCTCCAGCTCGGCCAACCGCATCAGATAGCGAGGATGGTCAACACCTTCGGCCGCACACAGTTGGGCGACCTTGTCGTACTCGCGTAGGAACGTCGGCAGCTTCAGCGCCTTCAGGTGATGAGCCAGCAAGATCTGTGGAGTGTCGGTCATGCTGCCACCTCTGTTAGGAGATCCATGTACGACCGCGCCGATGTCGTGGCGACGACGGCCTTTGGCAGATAGGGATAGATCGTCATGTCGAGTCGTGGTGGACGCCGCTCGATGCGGCAGAGAACGAGATGCTTGACGGCATCAAAGCCAACCGCCCCGCGAGAGATTGCATCGCGAACACCAGCAGCCCCGTCATCAAGTTTGAACACCTCTATCAGACGCAATACCTGCACGAACTCGCGTTTGCCCTTCTTACCCATGCGGGCTTCGAGCAATCGGCGCAGCGTTGTGAACTCCTCGGGCAGCGCCCAATCAGCAAGAGGTGCGGCCTGGTCGAGCGCGTTGGTCTTCTGCTCGATCAGTGCCAGGTAGTGCAGAGGATTGAACACAAAGTCCTCGCGCTCATAGGAGCGTGGATGTCGTGCGATGATCTCCGCCCCGCAGGAGATGACAACCTCATGCACATAGCCACGGATCAGAACCTTCTGGTGTCCGTAGGCCGTTGGAACCGAGTAGTCGTTTAGGCGATAGCGCACCAGTGACAGCGAGTTGACGCGACCTGGCCTCTTGTCACAAGCATCGTAAGGCGCCGGCAGTGGCTTCTGGAAGGCGGCAAGGTCACGCTCCAGCCGATCGCCGATCGTGCCCTCATGGCCGCGCAATCGATCAGCCTGCCGCTTCAGGCAGCTCTCCAGAAGATGCGCATTCAACGCCTCAAAACTCTCGAACACCGGGATCGGAACAAGGAAGTTGCGTCGTGCGTAACCGACAAGTCCCTCGACCTTACCTTTGTCGTTACCCTTGCCTGGAGGACCAAACCGGTCCGTGAACAAGTAGTGGGACTGAAGCTCACTGAACACGCGCGTCCGTTGCCGCTTGCTGTCACCGAGGATTCGTGCGACCGCGATCTTGGTGTTGTCGTAGAGGATCGACTGCGGCACGCCACCGAAGAACTGGAATGCTTTTACGTGCCCATCGCAGAAAGCCTCCGTTGTCTCTGCCGGATAGGCCACGACAAAGATGGCGTCGGAGTGCGGTAGGTCTATCGCCAAGAAGTGGATCTTGCGCTCGACGCCGCCAATCACGCCTATGGCTTCGCCGAAGTCGGCTTGCGCATGTCCTGGAGGATGGATCAGCGGCACGAACATCTCTTGTGTCCGCTGACGCCAACCCGCGACGTAGTCCTTCACGATCGTGATCCCACCCGTGAAGCCGTGCTCGTCACGAAGCCTCTCGAAAATGCGCTTGGATGTATGCCGCTGCTTCTTGGGTCGACCTTTGTCGGCCGACATGATCGCATCGATGACGCCGGTGAATGCGCCAAGCTTGGGCCGAAACGGCGGCTTCGTGCGGACATACCCTGGCGGCACCGAGAACTTCAGCATCTTGGAAACGGTTCGCGGATCGATCCCAAACCGTTCCGCCGCCGCACGCCTACTGATCCCCTGGATCTGAACCGCGTGCCGAACCCTCGCGTAAAGCTCCACTCTCTTCATCCCTCAGCCCCCGCTGCCAACGCAGGCACTAGGGCTCTATCTGGCGCACTTTTACTCCGGCGCAACAGCCAAACAAATCGGTCGCTTCATTGAGGGAGTATTGCTCCGGCTTTTACACGATGCTGCGCGGGTGGCGGGTTACTCTAGCGGCCGGTGCCCTCGCCGCCAGATTGCCCCCAGTCTGGCGGCACCATTTTGTCGCGGCCCCTATCTGGCCGCCGCTTGTTGATATCAATTTGCGATTGATCGGCATCAAATCAACCCGCTTCACGTGGTATTAAAATTGACACCCGCGTACACGAGAATGCCCCCCGTTACTCGATGCCAGCGCGGTTAGCCGGTTCGCACCCCCCACCCACCTGCAACCGGCCAATAGTAGCCGCCAGTTTGCCCCCGCATTCTGGCGGCATACCTGTTGGCGCACTCACTACGACAACGACTTGGTCTCACTCGGCGTCTTGCCAGTCCTGCGTTTGAAGGCCGCGGAAAAACTCGCGTGGGTTGAAAAGCCGAGCAAGAATGCCAGCCGAATTGCCACATTAGCACGTGGTTCACGCGAGACTGCACGAAGTCGCCATGCTTCACGCCGCAGCAGTCACAGCGTCCCACCTGTCCATAGCTGCCGCTCGGAACTGTCGCATTGTTCTGCGTGAGATCAGATAACGCTGGACGCTGAAAGCGTTTTAGATAGCAGCGTAGGTTGAGAGAAATCGTTGCGCGGCACCAGCTGTTTTGAATCGCTGCATCCGTCGTTCTCTTTGCCGTATCGGGAGATGCGAATTCTCGGCTCGATTGTCGATCCGACCGCCGGTTATGTGGCGAGCTCTCATCCCAAGTTCGCTCAATGCCGCGCCATATGATGGCAGTTTGTCTGTCATGACGGCGTCTGGCGAGAAGCCTTGTGACTTGAGCAGTTTCCGCATCAGCTTCAAGGCTGCTCGCTTGTTTCGGCGCGATTGCACCAGCACGTCCAGGACCTCTTCCTCGCAATCAATAATTGGAGTATAAGAGGAAAGCCCAATGTCGGAGTTCGCACTCTGGTCATGGCCTAGACTAGCTTGGCTCATGGGCGCACTGCTGGTCACAACGTTTTTGCCCAGTCATCTGTAGTCGCAAACGCCCCAAAAACCCAACATCCTTGTTATCTGGGGCGATGATGTGGTGCGACGGTGAGCCGGCATCGAGCTTACATGCGGGTCGTCCGCAACCTGCGCTCAACGGTAAACCTGTTCAGCTGGCTAACCTGAGATCGTTTTGTCCCAGCGCATTTTTTTCACGCTGCTTAAAGACCTCCCCGATGCCAATGAGCACAGGTCCCCGAGGTGAATCGGGACTGGTCACCTTCAAGTCACCCAGGGACATGTAGATACGGCTCCCCTCTTTCCGGGAAACCCCGGTCGCGATCACTGCGGGTGTCGCCTCATTCAAACCCTCTCGTATCAGGCGCTCGGCGATCTGAGCCGCCGTCCGGCCTCCCATGTAGAAAACCACCGTCGTCTCCGGATCGGCAAGCCCCTTCCAATCAAGGTCTTCAGGAAGTCTTCCAGCGCGCGAGTGACCTGTCACAAACCGCACGGAATGAGCGCTGTTTCGATGAGTCAAGGACACCCCGAGTTCGGAGGCCAGTGCAATGCCCGATGTGATACCTGGCACGACGGAAACCGCTATGCGCTCCAGATCGAGGCGTTCGATCTCTTCGCCCGCGCGTCCGAAGATCATCGGATCCCCGGATTTAAGGCGCACCACGTGCTTGCCCTGCTTGGCCAGCTTGATCATCAAGTCGTTGATATCATCCTGGCGGCAACTCTGCCGACCGCCACGCTTACCCACTAGCATCCGCTTCGCCTCGCGGCGCGCCAACTCCAACACCTCGTCCGACACGAGATCATCGAACAAGATCACATCGGCGGACTGTAACGCGCGAACGGCTTTCAAGGTCAAAAGCTCCGGATCGCCGGGTCCTGCGCCAACAAGCGTAACCCGTCCGGCTGAACGCAGCGCCTCCGCCGGCGCCTTGCCGAAAGCATGCTCAACAAATCGTTCCCACAACGCGCGACGCCGCGGCGGCACTTCAGCCGGCTTTCGAGACGGTGTTGCCATCGATAATCCTCGCGATTTCAGCGCGGCACGAGCCGCAGTTGGTGCCGGCCTTTAAGCACGCCCCCACCGCATCAACCGTGGCGCATCCTTGCTTGCCGATAGCCTCGACGATCTGGTTCACTCCAACTTCGAAACACGAGCAGATCGTCGCCCCAGGATCGGGCACATCCGCTCCTGGATTGCCGGCCAGCAGCCTCAGCCTTTCGGCCTGTGCGATTGGGCGCCCTAATTCTCCAACGGCCCAGCTGCGGGAGACCGTAAGGGGAATACTTGAGACGAATAGAGCCGCCATCAGACGGCCATCGTGCAATCTTGCACAGCGATACCGGCCAGCTCTGACATCCCGGTAAGTGAGAAGCTCGTCTTCCGGCCCGGCCTCTTCAACAAAAAGCCTTGCTGCGAAAGCATCCCAGTCGTCCGGCGCGGTAAGGTCCGCTAGCTCGATACGGCATCCATGCTTGGCTGGAGCCATGGCGTGGTAGACGGTGTCGGGAACGTTAATCCGTCTTGCACTAACCGCGAAACCGTACCAAGCAGCCTCCAAGTCGCGCACTGCGACCGGCGTAAATTTCGACTCCGGCTGACCCGAAATCGGATCGGTTAGTGCTGAAATGAGGCTGTCAATCCGAGCCAAGCTGGCGTACCGGTCAGTCCAGTGCATCGGCGCGAAGACATTGCCGCGACGCACGCCCAACGAAATCGAAACGCGCAGAATAACACGGCCATGCGGGCTCTCGACTACAACCAATGACCCGGCGCCCAATCCGCGGTCAGCAGCATCGTCGGGGTGCATCTCGACGAACGGTTCTGCGTAATGCGTCATCAGTCTGGGTGCCTTCGCCGTGCGTGTCATTGTGTGCCACTGATCGCGAATACGACCAGTGTTGAGAACCAACGGAAATGCTTCGGATACCTGCGAAGCTGGACTGCGTGGTATCGTTGGAATAAAGCGGCCGCGCCCGTCTACAGTAAAGAAGCCGCCTTCGCCAAAGAAGCGTGTTTCGGCAATGAGGCTGCCCTTACGTTGCGGCCATTGAAATGGGCTCAGCTCATCATAGTCCTCGACGGATACGTCGGCGTAGGCGGAAATATCGAGGTCGCGGCGGCCCTCATTCTTATAACCAGTCAGCGCCGCGTATTCGGCGAAAATCTGATGTGGTCTGGTGAAATCGAAGGCTTCAGCATAGCCCATCCGTTTGGCCACTTCGCAGATCTGCCACCAATCAGGTTTCGCCTCGCCGGGCGGCTCAAGAAAGGCGCGCTGGCGCGAAACACGTCGCTCGGAGTTGGTAACAGTACCATCCTTTTCACCCCAGGCGGCCGCCGGGAGCAGGACGTTTGCCACGGCTGTCGTGTCGGTATGGCGTGTCACATCCGAAACCACGACGAAAGGGCAGGCGTCGATTGCGCTGCGGACTCTATCTGCTTCCGGCAGGCTGTCGACGGGATTGGTTGCTATGATCCAAAGCGCTTTGATACGCCCATCAGCCACCGCATCGAACAGCTCGACGGCCTTGTGACCCTGTGCGCTGGCAATGCGCGGCGAGTCCCAAAAGTCCTGCACGATGCGGCGGTGTTCAGCGTCACCGAGCTCCATGTGCGCGGCCAGCATGTTTGCTAGACCACCAACTTCACGCCCACCCATGGCATTTGGCTGACCAGTCACCGAGAAAGGGCCCATTCCGGGTTTGCCAATGCGCCCGGACGCCAAGTGGCAATTAATGATGGCGTTGACTTTATCTGTGCCGGAGGTGGATTGGTTCACCCCCTGGCTGTAGACACTGACGGTACGTTCGGTCTCGGCGAACAATTCGTAAAAGTCGATGATCTGAGAAATTGGCAGGTCGCAAAGCTCGGCAATCTCAGACAGGTCGAGGGAGCTGGCGGCATCGACGGCTTCGCGAGAGCCAACGGTATGGCGGGCGATGTAGGCGCTATCCAAGCAGTTAGTTGCGGCAAGATGTGCCAACAATCCGCAAAACAACGCGACGTCTGTTCCTGCGGCGATGGCCAAATGCAGATCCGCGAATTCGCAAGTTGCTGTAGCCCGCGGGTCGATGACCACGATCTTAGTGCCTCGTTGTCTGCGAGCGGCAGCAAGACGCTGGAATAGAACCGGGTGGCACCACGCGAGGTTGGACCCAACCAGGACGACCAGGTCGGCTTGCTCCAAGTCGCTATAGGTTCCAGGAACGGTGTCCGAACCGAAAGCCCGCTTATGGCCAGCGACTGAGGAGGCCATGCACAAGCGCGAATTAGTATCTATATTGGCGGTGCCGATGTACCCCTTTATAAGCTTATTTGCGACGTAGTAGTCCTCGGTCAGGATTTGGCCCGAAACGTAAAGCGCTACGCTTTCGGGACCGTGGTCACGGATAGTCTCGGTGAACTTTCCAGCGACGAAATCGAGAATTTCCTCCCAGCTCGTGCGTACACCCTCGATCTGCGGATGAAGCAAGCGGTCATCGAGCGAAAGAGTCTCGCCGAGCGCCGAGCCCTTTGAACAAAGACCACCAAAGTTTGCGGGATGCTCCTGGTCGCCCTTCACATCGGCACCCCCCTCCGCCCGCAACCTTGCGAGGACGCCGCAGCCGACGCCGCAGTAGGGACAGGTCGTTTTCGTCCAAGAGCCGTCCATTATGCAGCATCTTTATTACGGACGAACTTCGAGGCTTCGAGCAGTATGCGCCCTGCTTCGGTTCTCACGACGAAGGTTTTTACCTCGCCTTCATCAGCACCTTGGGCAAGGCCGGTTTCCAAGTTGATGACCCAGTTATGCAGCGGGCATGTCACCGCGTTGCCATGAACGATACCCTGGCTCAGCGGTCCACCCCTGTGGGGACACTTGTCATCAAGCGCGAAGACTTGGTCATTTTTTGTCCGGAAGAGCGCAACACAGCCGGCCGCGGTTTTGACCAACCGCGCGCCTTGCCGAGGAATATCCTCAAGCGCTCCGACATCAATCCAAATGTTGTCCATAATGGTCACTCGGCCGCCTCCATGCGGGTCAAGTCGGCCATCGGTGCGAACTCGTGGGCATCCTTGATGCCGCGTGCGCGTTCGGCCCATGGGTCGCTCTGCGAGAACTTCTGCGAAAAGGCGAAGGCTTCAAACAACCTCCTACGACGCTCCACGTCGACAATGACGGCGGCTTGGATAGACTCGATGCCAACCCGCTTGGCCCATTTGTAAATACGTTCCAGATAGTGCCCCTGCTCACGGTAGAGCTGCACTAGCGCAACGATCACCTCGATAGCTTCGTCCTCGGTCTTAACGTGGCAAAGGAATTCCGTGCCCTTGATGTCAAGCCCGGCCGCTCCAGCAAAGTGGATCTCAAAGCCGCTATCGACGCAGATGACGCCGACGTCCTTGCACGTCGCTTCGGAGCAGTTTCGCGGGCACCCGGAAACAGCCATTTTGACTTTCGCCGGGGTCCACGAGCCCCACATGAATTTCTCGATGCGAACGCCGAGGCCAGTTGAATCCTGGGTGCCGAAGCGGCACCAATCTGTTCCAACACAGGTCTTGACGGTTCTCAGCACCTTGCCGTAAGCGTGCCCCGACACTAACCCCGCTGCATTGAGATCCGCCCAGACGGCGGGCAGATCCTCTTTCTTGACGCCAAGCAAATCTATGCGCTGGCCGCCAGTGCATTTCACCGTCGGAATTTCGAACTTCTCAGCGACATCCGCAATCGCGCGCAGTTCCTGCGGGTTGGTGACCCCGCCCCACATGCGCGGCACGACCGAATAGGTTCCGTCCTTTTGAATATTGGCGTGAACCCGCTCATTGATGAAGCGCGACTGGTTGTCGTCGACGTATTCACCAGGCCAACTCGACAGCATGTAGTAGTTGAGAGCCGGACGGCACTTGGCGCATCCACCCGAACTCGTCCATTCCAATTCCTGCATCAGGTCAGGTATCGATTTGAGTTCCTTGGCGACGATCAAGCGGCGCACCTCGGCATGACCCAGTTCGGTGCAACCACACATCGCCCTAACGGCTGCTGCGTCGTAGGCATCACCAAGCGACAAAGCCAACAGCTGTTCCACCAACCCAGAGCAAGTCCCGCAAGAGGCAGACGCCTTGGTATGCGCACGCACATCATCGATCGACGTCAGCCCCTGATCATTTATCGCCGCAACGATCGTCCCCTTGCAAACGCCGTTGCAGCCGCAGATTTCGGCATCAGTCGGGAGTGTTGCAACGGCCGCCGAAGGGTCCGCCTGGGTCCCTCCCGCATAAGCGGGACCAAAGATCAGCGTATCGCGCATTTCGCTGATGTCGGTGCCATCTTTGATATGCTGAAAAAACCAGCTGCTGTCGGAGGTGTCGCCGAATAGGACTGCGCCGACGACCTTATCATCCTCGAGCACCAAGCGTTTGTAGACACCACGAGTAGCATCGCGCAGCACGATCTCCTCTCGGCCCTCAGCATCGGCGAAGTCACCAGCAGAGAACAAATCGACGCCGGTCACCTTGAGCTTAGTCGCCAGGGCTTTGTCGGTAAATCCCGCCCCGCCCAATCCGGTAAGCTCGTTGGAGACGATGTTGGCCTGCTCATAGAGTGGCGCGACGAGCCCATAGACGTTGCCGTTGAATTCGACGCATTCGCCGACGGCCAAGATGTCTGGATCCGAAGTGCGCAGGCGTTCGTCAACAACGATGCCGCGGTTCGTTTCCAGCCCGGCCTCTTTTGCAATCGCGGCGTTAGGGCGGATACCAACGGCCATTACGACAATGTCGGCGGCAATCTCGGCTCCATCGTCGAGCACAACCCCGCGGACGCGCGTCGATCCTCGACTATCGTGGGTCGCCAAAATTTCTTTCGTATTTGCCTTGGTGATAACTTTGATGGCGCGATCTTCCAGGGCACGCTTGAGGAGCCCTCCAGCAGCCGCATCGAGCTGACGCTCCATCAGCGTCGGCATCAAGTGCACGACGGTGACCTCCATGCCGCGCGCTTTGAGGCCAGCCGCTGCTTCCAGGCCCAAAAGCCCACCACCGATGACGACCGCATGACCACCGTTTTCAGCGGCGATCAGCATGGCGTTGACATCATCGAGATCGCGATACGTTAGAACGCCAGCAAGATCTCTACCGGGAACTGGGATAATGAACGGCACCGAACCGGTGGCAATGAGCAACTTGTCGTAGGCTGCTGTGGTGCCATCCTCCGCAGTAACCGTCTTAGCGGCTCGGTCAATCGCAACGACCTTTTTGCCCTTGTGTAACTTGACACCGTTTTGCTCGTACCAGGCGTCACCGTGGATGACGATTTCCTCGTAGGACTTTTCTCCAGACAGAACCGGCGACAGCAGAATACGGTCGTAGTTGGTGCGCGGCTCCGCATTGAAGATTGTTACGTCGTAGGTCCCTGGAGCGGCTTCGAACAAGCGTTCGAGTGCCCGTCCGGGTGCCATGCCGTTGCCAATAACGACAAGCCTACTGGTCATCGTATGCCTCCATTCAAGCCGCTTCGATTGTCGCCGCAAGCTTTTTCTCGGAACGCTTCACCTTGACGCCGGCCAGGACTTCAGGATCAGGATTGGCGCCTCCCTCATAGGCTTCGAGGAACTCAAGCAGCTCCTGCCGGTAGGCGTAGTAATCGGCATGCTCGAGCAGTTCCTTACGCGAGCGCGGGCGCGGCAGGATTACGTCCATGACGTTGCCAATTCTGGCGTTGGGACCATTGGTCATCATCACGCACCGGTCAGCTAGCAAGATGGCTTCGTCGACATCATGGGTCACACAGATGGCCGTCACCTTCGTGCGGCTCCAGACCTCCATCAGCACTTCCTGCAGCTCCCAACGTGTTAGACTGTCGAGCATGCCGAACGGCTCATCGAGCAAAAGCAACTTTGGTGACAGCGCGAATGCCCGCGCGATGCCAACGCGTTGACGCATACCGTTGGAAAGTTCGCTGGCAAGCTTGTCCATCGCATCGGAAAGACCGACGCGCTCGAGGTAATACGCGACGATGTCGTCACGCTCCGCCTTGCTGGCGTGCGGGTAGACCCGGTCAACACCGAGGGTGACGTTTTCACGAGCCGTCAACCATGGAAACAGTGACGGAGCCTGGAACACGACCGCTCGGTCGGGACCTGCGTTCGTAACTTCTTTACCGTCGAGGATGATACCGCCCGACGAGATATCATTCAGTCCGGCAGTCATCGACAAAACGGTGGACTTGCCGCAACCTGAATGCCCGATCAGCGTGATGAACTCGCCCTTTTTCATTTTGAGATCGAAACCGTCGACGACCTTCAGCGGTCCCTTCGGCGTCGGGTAAACCTTTTCGAGCTGAGAGAATTCGAGGTAGCGATCAGTGCGCGGAGAAGCTGCCGCTTTCTGATAGGCTCTGGGAAGCGCCACCTTGTTGCCGCCCAGTGTTATGGGAACGATGTTCGGCAGCTTTCTCGTCTCAGCTGTCTCCGCAGCGCGCTCCGCACCCAGGTCGATTAGATAGCTGGTAATTTGCTGACGAAGCTTTTGAAACTTTGGATCTGCACTGAGTGATGTGTGATCGCGAGGTCGTGGAATATCGACTTTGAACTCCTGGCCCAACGTGGCTTGGGGTCCCGGTGTCAGCGGGATGATCCGATCCGCAAGCAGGATTGCTTCGTCGACATCGTTGGTGATCAAGACAACGGTGCGCTTGTCCTGCTCCCAAATCTTTTCAATCTCATCCTGCAGCTTGGAGCGGGTCAGGGCATCTAGCGCGGATAGTGGTTCGTCAAGCAGCAAGATTTCCGGGCTCATGGCCAATGCTCGCGCAACCGCAACGCGCTGACGCATGCCGCCTGACAGCTCAGTCGGCCGACGGTCCGCAGCATGGCTGAGCCCAACCATCTCGATGTAGTGGCGGGTCCGCGTATCGCGGCTTGGCTTGCTTTCCTTTCGGAACACCTGATCGACGGACAGCGCCACATTGTCGAAGACAGTCAGCCACGGCATTAGCGAATAGGATTGAAAAACAATACCCCGGTCTGGGCCCGGCCCGGTAATCGCCTCACCCTTCAGCAACACCTCACCGCTATCGACAGACACCAACCCTGCGATCGTCGAGATGAGTGTCGTTTTCCCGGAGCCGGAGAACCCCACGATCGCGACAAACTCGCCCTCTTCGACCTCAAGGTTGATGTCGTTCAGGACCTCGGTAACGGCACTGCCTTCTCCGTAGGATTTCTGCACGCCTCTGAGTTCGAGAAATGCCATCTTTGCTCTCCTGATCATAGCCACCACACGGCACGCCGGTGCTGGTCCCCTCGTTCAGCGCTTGTCGGAATAGGTGAAGGTGACTTGCAGCGCGTAGATCAGCCGGTCGAGCAGGAACCCGATGATGCCGATGGTCAACACCGCGACCATGATCTTAGCTAGCGAACTGGACGACCCGTTCTGGAATTCATCCCAGACAAATTTTCCAAGTCCCGGGTTCTGTGCCAGCATCTCCGCGGCAATCAGCACCATCCAACCCACGCCGAGCGAAAGACGCATGCCGGTGAAGATCAACGGCAGCGAAGATGGAAGCACCAGCTTCGTAATCGTCCGAGAGGTTGGAAGCTGCAGAACGCGACCGACGTTGAGTAGGTCCTTATCTATGGATGACACGCCGAGCGCGGTGTTGATAAGCGTCGGCCACAGCGAACAGAGCGTCACAGTGATAGCAGAGATCAAAAGTGACTTCGGCAGCCAATCATAGGGATTCATGTATGCGGCTGAGACCACCATCGTCACGATCGGCAGCCAGGCCAGTGGAGAAACCGGCTTGAAGATTTGAATCAGTGGGTTCAGCGCGCCATTCACAGTCGGCGAAAGTCCCGACATGATGCCTAGCGGAATCGCAATAATGACGCCCACAAAGAAACCGAGCGCCACGGTAACGAGGCTGGTAAATATCTGATCGAAAAATGTTGGAGCGCCGGTATAGGAGCGATGCTTGACGCGGTCCTCTTTACCGGCAGCGATCAGCTTGGCGTTGCGTTTGTCCTGACGCTCGTAAAAGGCCACCTGACGCTCTCGCTCGTTGAGGTGGTCCTGATAGAGGTTCCCAGCCTGCTCCATCACCTGAGCGGGACCTGGAATAGCCCCCAACGATGTTTTCACCTGCGGCGCCATGTAGGCCCACGCCGCAACGAAAACGACAATGCCGATCAATGGCACGAACAGCTTCTGCCACAGCTCGCTCAAGTTCTGCTTCACGCTGTCGCCCATGGCCAACTTGATCAGCGGCACAATGAATCCCAAACCGAAGACTCCTAGCATGCCGGCGGCACCATTGAGTCTTTGGTAAATGCGCTGGACCCTCTTCGCGCGGGCCTCCTCGGCGTTCGTGTCAACGTAGTCAGTTACGGCAGCCATGATCATCTCCGGGTTATCTCGGCTGAGTTCTATTTTTTGCGGAACGGCAACTGAGCCGCCGTTCCGCGATCGCGTTGGGAGGAGGGGGATTGAGCCCGCGTCAGTTGCTGACGACTTCGGCGCCGTCGACTTTGTCGTCGCCCTTCAGACCGATCTTCAGGCTCTTGAGGTAAGCGTTCGGCTGCTTACCGTCGTAGGGAATGCCGTCGATCATGTCCTCGGCGGGAACCGGTGGTCGAAAGCCGTCGGTGCCGAACGGAAAGTCTGCCTTCGCGACTTGACCTTCCGTGATCAGCATTTCGGCGGCTTTCATGTAGATGTCGGGACGGTAAACTTTCTTGGCGGTCTCGAAGTACCACGCGTCGTCCTTGCCATCCGCGATCTGACCCCAGCGCCGCATCTGGGTCAGATACCAGATCGCATCGGAGTAATAGGGATAGGTCGCGAAGTAGCGGTAGAAGACGTTGAAGTCGGGCACGTCGCGCTTGTCGCCCTTCTCATACTCGAAGGTGCCTGTCATCGAGTTTGCGATGACTTCTTCATCGGCCCCGACATACTCCGAACGGGCAAGCATCTTCACCGCTTCCCTGCGATTTGCATTGCTGTTTTCATCAAGCCATTTCGCAGCGCGGATGAGAGCTTTCGTGAGCGCCACTGTCGTATTCGGATACTTGTCGGCGAATTCCTTGGTGATGCCGAAGACCTTTTCTGGATTGTTTTTCCAGATCTCGTAGTCGGTGATCACCGGCACGCCGATACCCTTGAAGACAGCAGCTTGGTTCCAGGGCTCACCAACGCAATAGCCGTAGATCGTACCGGCTTCGAGAGTGGCCGGCATCTGCGGTGGCGGCGTCACGGAGAGTAGCGCCTTGGCCTGAATGGTCCCGGATGTGTCGGTTGGCGAATAATAGCCAGGGTGTATCCCACCGGAAGCCAACCAGTAGCGCAGTTCGTAGTTGTGGGTGGAGACCGGGAACACCATGCCCATCTTGAACGCCTTGCCCTCGTCGGCGAATTTTTCGATGACGGGTATAAGCGCCTCAGCCTTGATCGGGTGCACCGGCTTGCCGTCGGCCTGCTTGGGAATGTGCGGTTTCATCAGCTCCCAAACTTCGTTGGAAACCGTGATGCCGTTGCCGTTGAGGTCCATGGAGAACGGCGTGATGATATGTGCCTTGGTACCGAAACCGATAGTGGCAGCGAGAGGCTGGCCAGCCAGCATATGAGCGCCGTCCAGCTCGCCAGTGATGACCCGGTCTAGCAAGACCTTCCAATTGGCCTGCGCTTCAAGGGTAACGAATAATCCCTCGTCTTCGAAGTAGCCAAGCTCCTTTGCAACGGCGAGCGGCGCCATGTCCGTCAGCTTAATGAAACCAAATTTCAGTTCGTCTTTTTCAACGTCCAGCATATCAGCTTTAACGCCTGATGCCGCGAATGCCGACAGCAACGCTATGACGCCAACTGCGGCCACAAAAAGCCTCTTCGTTGCGCTGCTGCGATCCGCTAGGGAAGTGGTGAACATCCAGTTCTCCTGCCTTTATAAACTCACCCTTGATGGGCCGGGTGACTCGTTGCTCATCGAGACCGAAACAAAAAACGCCGCGCGAAGCTGGGAAGACGAAAGCGTCTTCCTTCCCTTCGGCGGCGTTGCCGGGGCCCGAACTTGAGGGCTGTGTTCGTTGCGGGCCTTCGTTGGCCTCGCAGCACTCATTGGCACAAATCGTGCCAAACGAGTTGGATTAAAAAAATCCTATATATTCATATAGTTGAGATGATTTTCAGGAATTTTCACGGTGCCTTACCGCATGCGGTTTCTGCCTAATCTGAAGGCGCGTGGCGCTCGTTTGTGCAATGCAGCGTAATAATTCATGACCCAATCGGGGATCATTCTCGCTGTAACGAATCGGTGGCCTTGAAGCCTTCAAGATACGCTTCCAAACGGTCGGGATCGAAGACCACACCATCAAAGAAAGTGTCGGGTCC
>DAOUZE010000413.1 GCA_030665765.1 Filomicrobium sp. | reverse complement strand
AAATAAATTCATTAGTGTTCATTTCCGTTTAGCGTGATTAGTTCGCGCTCCATAAAGGTGCCGAACAGGTGCCAAACTTGCTATACTGTGTAATACTGAAATCAGCACCTGGGCATCTCCTGGAGAAGCCATTCGCCGTTTATCCCTCACAAGCCAATCACAGTGTTTTGGGGCTCGGACATTGGAAAGTGCTGAAAGAGCTGCTGGTAGTGATGGGCTAGCCTTTGAAAGGCTGCCTTTCGTTCTTCAAAGTGTATGAACCGATCGTGTATGCCCGCAGTGCCCCGTAGCTTCTGATTTTGACCGGACAACGAAGAACCAAGGTGGCAAGTCTGCGCCGGGACGACCATGCCACAGGCTCCCTCTGCACACTCGTCTGCTTGCACGGCGCAGCAACGTTCCACCGCTAAAGGCTGCTCATCAGATCTGTTTGATCCACACAGCCTGATCGATTATCGGCTCAAATGCAGAGACAAGCACGCAAAGTTTGGTTGAGCGCAACATGCAAACCGATAATACAGCCTTCGAACACTGAAAAGCATCGCTCATCAAGTTCCTGGGTTGGTTTGAGAACACGCGGCGCACAACGCAGAACTTCTATCTTAATGCATTCCTATTTTTCATTTTTTTAAATCTCGCCTGCTACTTCTTGGCACTGCTCACAGCATACCCAGGATACTTGTTCGGGTATAAGCGCGCCGAGTATTTGATTATGAGCCTGCCGGTGGGCTTTCTCGGAGCTGTGTTTGACTCGCTCTCGTTGTTTGTAACGATCTTCATCGTTAAGCGAGCCATTCGATCGGAAAATATGTTCGTGCACACATCTTACCTGAGCGTGGATGTCTTGATCGCCATACTCGCAAGTTTGTGGGTATTATTTGTGTTCATGATGTCGGGCTGGCTGGTCAGCTATGCTCTCGCCGTCCCGGAGACGATCGGTTCCCGTTTCCAATTGTACGAGGGAAGGGTCGCAACCGCTTTCTTCGACCCCTTGAGCCCAGAAAGCCTGCGCAACATTTTCTTTGGGATGGTTATGGGCGCCTCGGCGTTGCTTCCAACATTGCTTCACGTCTTTATGGCCTGCAGGTCAGTCTTGAAGGTGTTCTCCATGAGACCGCGTCCCAAAGGGAGTTAATCCGGCAACGCGACGGACAGTTACAGAGAGACTGTACATAGGCCAATGGTAGCTTCTTTTGTTGGCCCCAATCGGACTTCGGCTCGGCGCACCTGAGCTGCACATCGCAGCCGGTGGCACCTGGTTAGCGAGACACAAAAGTCGATCAAATTTCCTGAGAGGACGCGTTCGGCCGCTGGCGGTGCCTTTCGCGCTGACCGCGCTGGTCGTCGAGTATCCGCTTGGTCTTATGATAAATCTGGCACGGCGGAAAGATCGTTGGGGTCTCGCATTGTCTCCTGAGCTCTTCGCAGATCTGCGTTTTCTTGCCCCTTGCGCAATCCTTAGCGGCTGCGAGCTTTAAGTAGTTGGCAAAGCTATGCGGTCCGTTCGGATGAGAGTGCGTGTAGATGATTGTTCCCACCATCACGATAAACCCGAAGAGCACGACACAGAGCGATCTGAGTATGGCCCAGCGCCTACGGGTCAACCCGAGCCATTTTGGATTAAACAGCCCGGCGACCATGTAGGCCAGGCCACCAAGTAGGCAAGCGCTAAAAAAAAGCTTGGCGCTACTCTGGAGCAGGATGAGTGTGTCATAGGTCATGAGACGCGCCTTCACGTCGTAGGCAAATTCAAGAGCCGTCGGCTTGGAATGCCTGCTGGAAGCTCAGGAACTAAAACGGTGAAATTGGATTCACAACAGCCGCGGCAACAAGCTTCCCCTGTGGTCTTTCCCGCTTTGGTTCAGAACGAGAGGCTCGCAAGCGCCACGGTTGAAATTCACTCTCCCTCCAATTTCATGGAAGACCAACAAAATGGGTTTACCATGTGTCGATGGTAGACGTCAGTTAATCTCTGGCGGCGCAAATCGATTGCAATCGGGGAGAGCTGCGAAACGGAATTCCGACCGAATGGACGTTCATACGGAACGGCAAGATCGTCGGGAACCGGACCAAGCGTCCACTATGGAAACGATTACCAAAGGAGCAAGCGAATAACTATCGGCGAATGCCGTAACAGCCACAATGGCGCTCCTGCGGTGGGCCGTGAATACCTTCCGCGACTGGCTCAGGCGGGGCAGCCTCAGGAAGCTGGTTTTCTAAAATGCAGGAAGCCCCAAGCAAGACAGCCTGCCTCACCAGCCCGCACCCAATTGGCGAGCCCTGTTAGCATGCGGTCGATGTAGGCCTCACTGACTCTACCGGCAAGATTAGTACGCTGAGAGGATAGCTCCTCGGCAACCCGCGAATAGTGCCGGATGAGCTGTGGTGTCTTTTCCTCCCAGGCGACCAGCTCCAGCCCGTTCGCCTTAGCCGTCTTCTCGTAGAATTGGGGCGAACCGAGTGTCTCGAGATGAATGCGCGCCAGGACGGGTTCAAGATCCGTACGAGCGCAGTTTCCGCTTTCCATGGGATCGGTAAAAACGAAATGGCCGCCGGGCTTGAGCACTCTGGCGACTTCGGCGATGACCTGATCGCGGCGGCCGGAATGCAGGATCGCATCTTGCGACCAAACAACATCGACACTGGCGTCTTCCAGCGGGATCGCTTCAAACGAACCGTCGACAACGTTGACTAGGCCACCGAGGCCGGCAGCCGTGCTGAGTTCACGGTTTCGCTGGTTTTCCTTTTCAGATAGATTGAGGGCGATCACCTTGCAGTCGAAACGCTTTGCGAGGTAACGTGCCGCACCACCGTAGCCCGACCCAATATCAAGAATACGGGCATCGGCGCCGATTGCCGGGAGCCTGTCGGCGAGCCGCTCAACTGTGCGCCGGCTTGCAGCCGCAATGTCCTCACTCTCGCTCTGATAGAGGCCTATGTGGATGTCTTCACCGCCCCAGATATGCAAGTAAAAGTTGTCGGCGTCTTCGCTGTTGTAGTAGTCGCGCGCGGTTTGCACGACGTCCGAATAGCTCTGGCTCAAGACGTCTCATCCTCTTTCTCGACATACGATTTTTCCGCGACGTGGATGTAAAAATCCGGTTCGGCGTCGCGAAATGTTTCCTGGAAGTCACCATAGGTCGTGAC
>DAOUZE010000170.1 GCA_030665765.1 Filomicrobium sp. | reverse complement strand
TGAATGTTGAAGGTATTGTAGATGTCGGCATGTGTTGAAAGAAATCTCTGAGCTGACCCGGCAGATTTGAAGCGCTGCATGCGCCGCTCTCGCTGCCGGTTCGGCAAGTGAGAATTCTCGGCTCGATTGTTACTTCGCCCGTCCGTGATGTGGATGCGCTTCATCCCTAGAGTTTCCAACCCAGCACGATACGAGGATAGCTTGTCCGTCACCACAATGGTCGGTGCGGAGCCTTGTGCCTTGAGGAGCTTGCGCATCAACTTGAGCGCCGCCTTCTTATTGCGTCGAGATTGCACCAGCACGTCCAGAACCTCTCCCTCGCAATCAATGGCGCGCCACAGGTATATGTTCTTGCCGTTGATCGAGACGAAGACATCATCGAGATGCCAACGCGTATCAGCGCGCGGGTGCGAGCGTATGAGTTTTCTGGCATAGGCCAAGCCAAACTTAAACGGCCAGCGGCGGACCGTTTCATACGAGGCATCGATGCCGCGTTGGGACAACATATCCTCGACATCGCGCAGGCTCAGAGGAAAGCGAAAGTACAGCCAGACCGCTTTCTGGATCACAGCGGCCGGGAAGCGATGGCGACGATAGGAAGAACTGCTCATCGGACGTTGATAGCATACAGCATCAACTGAGCTGGCGCGTTACCTTGGCAATACCAGGACGAATACAAAAAGCTGCTTGATGGCGCACAACAGATGGCGAAGGAAGGCGTTGTTGTCAGAGGCGTTGAAGTGACGGATGAATCGCAGCGTCTACAGCCTTTGTCATACGGCGATTTGCATGAGAATCATTCTGAGCCATGGCCAGGTGAATATCTTTAACCTGGCCAAGAATGCAGGCACCAGCGTCAATCAGATTGAACGCTTCTATGCCAGACACCTGCCCCTCTCACGCGAGATGGCCAAGAACCTGCAGAGCTTCGGAGAGGGGTAGTCAAACGCTAACCATCGACTGATCCCACGTCCGCGTCTCTTTATGCCCGCTTTGCCCCCGCAAGCGGACACCTCAACGGTGACCCCGGCGCACATCGCCCATGTCCGCAAAGGGCATTGTCATATTAAGTCTGTTTGACTGGAATTTGCCAACAACAGCTGATTTTAACTGGTGAGATTTCAAAAACTTATCCTGCCGGTCGATCGTCCACATTGGGCCAATTTCGCTTAATCTGACAATGCCCTGTCGGGCCATGCTCGCGATGTTTAGCGGATAGCCAAGGCTCAATCCGCCCCATGATATTAAATCCATGATCCTTGATGACCGTCAACGTTTGCGCGTTGTGCAGCATGTATCCTTTCCTACCCCAAACGTTGAGCGCGAGAGGCAGAAAGTGCCTGTAGATAAAATATGTGGAGGTGCTGATGCATAAGCGACTGATTAAATCAAGCGCGATTGGGCTAAGCTTTGTTCTTTACGCGCATAGCGTCTGGGCATGGGATCATCCGGGACATATGACGACGGCCGCCATCGCCTTTTCCGAAATTGAGCAACAGCGCCCTGAACTGATTGAAAAGATCGGTCTGCTTCTGATCAAGCATCCGGACCCGGCTCCATTCTGGGTTGCTGCCACGGAAGCGACTGGTGAGGAACGAGCGCGGCGCATGTTCATTGAAGCTGCACGCTGGCCGGATGATGCGAAGGGCACGATCCATGATCGACCTCTGTGGCATTCCGCGCGCTGGGCCATCGGCGCTAAAAACGCCCCTCCAGAGGTAAGGGCTGCAGCAGAGGCGCGAGGTGATAATCCCGCAGGAAATGCAATTGAGGCGTTGGTTCTGAACTTCGCTACGCTTTCGAGTGCCGAAGCCAAACCAGATGAACGCGCTCTTGCCTTGGGCTGGGTCCTCCATATCGTTGGCGACATCCACCAACCCTTACATGTCAGTGACTTCTTCTCAAAGGAGCACCCCGTTGGAAATGCGGCTGGTACACTTGAGTACGTCGCGGACCCTCTTGGCGATTCGACTATGCCGCTTCACATCCTGTGGGATAGCAACAGTCTCCGGTCGACGAAATTAGCAGATGTCGACCGGAGTGCTAACCAGCTGACGGAAAAGTACCCGCGCTCATCTTTTCCTGAGCTGACAGGCGAGCCCGATGCTTTTCGGAAGTGGGCTCGGGAGAGCTATCAGGTGGCAAAAGACTTTGCCTATGGGTACGGGATCGAGACAGTCAGCGACCCCAACAAGGATGTCGATCCGGAGCGGTTGGTTGCCAATATGGTGAAGTACATTCTTTTTGGTATCTCTCCGGTCGATAAGGCTCCTGATGTGCCAGCCGAATACTGGGAGAAATTACAGGATGTGGCTCACCGCCGCATTACGTTGGCCGGCTACCGGTTAGCAGACCTTGTCATGACAGCTGCCGATAGAATTTTCGCCGAAAGAGCGCTCGCCGGGAAGGTTCTGGATGCAATGCAACGCCACGGCACGCAGAAATAAAAGAACCGGAAAGTGTGTCCTCGATCTTTAAGCTATCCCATAGGAGCCTTTTCGAGAGGAGATGCTCTTTGAGCCAGACCTTAGTATCCTTTAGCCTCGCTCTATTCATCACGTTGCATTGTGGGACCTTGCAGGTTCAGTCGGCAGACGGGCCGATTACCGTGAACGTTGACAACTTCGCCCGAGCCGAAACTGACATGCAGATTGGGCGGCTGCTTGAGGCCACAAAGGGCGTGAACAAGTGGAGCCATAATCGGCTGCCGACGCCCATCGAAAAGCAAAACGTCATCAGAATGAACCGTGACACGCTTTACAGCTCTGCACTCGTAGATATTTCCGAAGGGGCAACAGTCACGCTTCCCGATGTTGGTGACCGGTACCTGTCGCTAATGGTCGTCAACAATGATGGATACATCAACAAGGTCTTTCATGGAGGCGACACTTACGAATTGACCGAGGAGGAATTCGATACACCCTATGTCATTCTGTCTGCGCGCATGCTCGTAAACGCTGCCGACGACAAGGACATCAAGGCTGCAAATGCGTTGCAGGACCAGATGAAGATTGATGCCGCCTCAGCAAAAAAGTTCGTCATGCCCAGCTATGACATGGAGAGCTACAAGGCCACGTACGGGCCACTTCTTGAGCTGGCAAAGGGCGTTCCTGATACACGGGAAATGTTCGGGAGCAAGAAAAAAGTAGATCCCGTCCGCTTCCTTATCGGTTCAGCTTTCGGTTGGGGCGGATTGCCAATTCAGGAAGCGTACTATTTGAATGTCAATCCCGAGCTGCCAGTTGGTAAGTACCAGATCACGGTAAAGGATGCGCCAGTCGAAGCCTTCTGGTCGATCAGCGTCTATAACAAAGAGGGTTATTTCGAGAAGAATGACCTCGACGTCTACAGCGTGAACAACATCTCTGGGAAGCCCAACGAAGACGGTTCCTTCACCGTCTATCTGGGCGGTTGCGATGACGGTCGTCCAAACTGCATTCCGCTGTCAGAGGGCTGGAATTATGCAGTACGCCTTTACAAGCTGCGCCCCGAGATTCTCGAGGGCAGTTGGGTCTTTCCTTCTCCCGAGCCTGCCCGGTAACCCTTGGCAAATTGGAGCTGAATCGCATGACCAGACCGAAATCACTCCGCTTGAAGGTCGGTTTGCTGGCCACCGCGCTTTTTTTGGCGCCCGGATTGACCTTGGCAGCGGCTGCGAAGCCGCCGCGGCTGGTGCTGCAGATCACGGTCGACGCGCTACGCGGGGATTTGCCCGGGCGCTATGCTCGCCTATTCGGCGACGGCGGCTTTCGATTCCTTATGGACCAGGGCGTGCACTTCACCAACGCCCATTATCAGCACGCCAACACCGAGACCATCGTTGGACACGTGTCCCTGGCGACGGGCACCGTCCCCGCCGCCCATGGCATGGTTGGCAACGTCTGGTTCGACCGTGAGGAGGGGCGCCTTACCTACAACATCGAGGATCCGGATCACCACCTGCTTACCGCCGGCGCCGACGTCGACCAGAAGACCGAGATCGACCCTACCCAGAAAGCAGCGAAGGTAGACGGCCGCTCGCCGGCGACCATCCTTTCCTCGACCTTCAGCGATGAGCTCGCCGTGCATTTCAACGGCAGGTCGAAGATCTACGGTGTGTCCGTAAAGGACCGCGGCGCGGTCTCTCTAGCCGGCCAGGCAGGCAAGGCTTTTTGGTTCTCAAAGGCTGGCGGTGAGTTCGTCACCAGCAGCTACTACTACGACGAGTACCCCGAGTGGGTGAAGGCCTGGAATGCGCGCAAGCTCGCCCAAGCCTACGCCGGCAAGTCATGGAAGCTGATGCACGATCCGTCGAAGTACCTGTTCGGTGACTCCGACGACCGCGAATACGAGACCGACTTCCCCGGCTTTGGCCGCACATTTCCGCATCCTTATGGTGAGGCAGACGACAAGCACTTCACCACACGCCTGACGCTCAGTCCGGCCGGCGACGAGTTGACCCTGGATTTCGCCAAGGCGCTACTCGATAATGAAGGGCTCGGCCAGGACGAGGTGCCGGACTACCTGTCGGTCAGCTTTTCCTCCACCGACTATGTCGGCCATTTGTTCGGGGCGTCCAGTTTGGAATCCGAGGACAACCTCGCGCGGCTCGACCGCACCCTCGAGGAGCTCTTCGCGCACGTCGACAACAAGGTCGGACTGAAGAATACCCTGATCGTACTGTCCGCCGATCACGGCCAGCCCGAAGTGCCAGGGCGCCTGCACGAGCTGGGCATCGAGCACGCCCGTCACTTTGATACCGACGCGCTGGACAAGGCCCCGGCCATCGCCGCGCTGAAAGCGCAATTTGGTATCGGCGAAAACCTCATCGAGGCCTTCTTCCAGCCCTACGTCTACCTAAACCGCGACCTTATTCGCGAAAAGGGTGTGGACCAGGCCGAGGTGGAAAAGGCCGTCGCCGACGAGCTGGTCAAGTTCGATGGCGTCGCGGCGGCGGTCTCCAGCACCGCCCTTCGCAACGCCAGCCTGCCGAACACTCTCCTGATGCGCGCCATCCTGCGTAACTTCCATCCCAAGCGGTCGGGCGACATCTATGTTGTGTTCGAGCCGAACGTGTTCATCAGCGACTTCGACGGGCTCACGGTGGCCTCGACCCATGGCTCACCCTGGCGCTACGACACTTTCGTGCCGGTGATGTTCGCCGGAGCCGGCTTGAAACCCCGTACCGTGAGCCGTCCGGTCACGCCCTATGACGTAGCGCCGACGCTGGCGAGTTACCTCGGCGTCAAGCCGCCTTCAGGCTCGATCGGAAACCCACTTGTTGAGGTCATGGGTGATTGAGCCGGTAGCGGACGAGAGCCACAGGTAAGCCGCATCCGTGATGGAGGGCAGCACGCGCGAATGCTAATGGAGAGACTGTAATGTCGAAACTTTTGCTCGTAAGCATATGCCTTGGTGTCCTTGCAGTCTCAGCTCATGCGCAGGAATGGCAACCACGTGGGGGAGCTCTCTCTAATGCCTATCCCGGCAAGGCTTACTCGCCGTACGCGTTGCGTGATTTTCCCGAGCGCCCGCTTTGGGGGGACACGCATATGCATACCTCCATATCAAATGATGCCCGCGCGTTCGGGAACTCTCTTGGCCCGCGCGACGCCTACCGGTTCGCTCGCGGGGAAGAAATTATCTCCTCGACAGGCCAGCCGGTACGTATCTCACGTCCACTCGACTGGATGGTAATCGCCGATCATTCAGAGGCCTTTGGCTTTATGAGTGATGTGATCGCCGCATCGCCGTTGGTCACGAAGTATGAGCAGGGCGCCCGCTGGTCGACGGAGTTGCGTGCTGGAGGCAAGAGAGCACTTGCGGCCACTTTGGATTTTATCAAGAGCTTCTCCCAAGGCGAGATTGATCCAGAACTCCTGGCAAATTACATGCCGGGCTCCCGAAGATACTCGACAATCTGGGAGGAGAACATTGCCGCTGCCGAAGAATATAACGAGCCGGGCGTGTTCACGACGCTGATCGGCTTCGAGTGGAGCTCGCTGGTAAAGGGCGGGAACCTGCACCGAAACATTATATTCCGCGATGGGGGCGACCGCGTCCGCCAGGTCGTTCCGTTCCCGGCGCTCGAACCGATCGGCAGCAACGATCCGCTCGATCTTTACAAGTATCTGGAGAACTACGAGGCAAAGACGAACGGTGCCGTTCTGGCAACCGCGCACAACGGTAATCTGTCAAACGGCATCATGTTTCCCGTGGATGCGCAATACACAGGGCGGAAGCTTGATGAACTCTATGTAAAGCAACGCGCAAAGTGGGAGCGCATGTACGAAACCACCCAAAATTTCGGCGATGGCGAAACGCACCGGCAGCTTTCGCCGCAGGACGAGTTTGCCGATTATGGAACCTGGGATCTGGCCAATCTCGATGTCTCGGAAGCCAAGGCCGATGACATGCTGCAGTACGAATATACGCGTGAGGCATTGAAGAACGGTCTTGCTCTTGAAGCCAAACTCGGCACCAACCCGTACAAGTTCGGACTTCAGGGAGGGACCGATTTTCATACCTCCCTTTCATCTACGGACGAGGACAATTTTTTTGGGAAGCATACCGGCTATGAACCCTCACCTGAGAGACTGGACACGCCAATTGCCGATACCGAAGTTGGCGTAATCAAGAGCTGGCAGCAGCTTTCCTCGGGCTTAACGGCAGTATGGGCTCAGGAAAACACTCGTACTTCGGTTTTCGATGCAATGGATCGTAAGGAGGTCTACGCGACTACTGGTTCAAGAATCGCGGTTAGGTTTTTTGGGGGATGGGACTACACAAACGCCGATATGAATAATCGACAACCGGCCTTTCGCGGATATGAAAAGGGCGTTCCGATGGGCGGTGATCTACCTCCCCCTTCAGAGGGGAAAAAGGCGCCGACATTTATGGTCTACGCCCTGCGCGATCCGATCGGAGCCAATCTTGACCGCATCCAAATCGTCAAAGGATGGTTCGACGCTGAGGGTAACACCCGCGAAAAGGTGTACAATGTGGTATGGTCTGGTGACCGGACGCAGGATGCCAAGGGAAGGCTACCGCCCGTAGGAAACACGGTGAATGTTGCTGCGGCCAATTGGACGAACACGATCGGCTCGTCCGAACTTGGGACTGTTTGGATCGATCCGGATTTTGATCCTGCGGAGGGAGCATTTTACTACGCTCGTGTCTTGGAGATACCGACACCGCCTTGGTACATCTATGATGCCTTCAGGTACAACGTGCCCATCCCTAAGGGGGCTCCGACAAGCCATCAGGAGAGAGCCTACACCTCGCCAATTTGGTACACACCAGCAGGCTAAAGGGCACTGTCACGTTTACTTGTGTGCTGCGCGAAAATGCACGGCGTCTCCGTGTTTCACGCTGCAGCAGTCACGGCATTCCACCTGTCCATAGCTGCCGCTCGGAACTGTCGCATTGTTCTGCGCGAGATCAGATGACGCTGGACGTTGAATGTGTTGTAGATAGCAGCGTAGGTTGAGAGAGA
>DAOUZE010000006.1 GCA_030665765.1 Filomicrobium sp. | reverse complement strand
GCGCAAAAAGTCAGCCGTCGAGCGCCAAGAAGAAGAGGGCGTGCTGGAAGTCTACATGCACGCGCTCGGCATGCTCAATGAGCTATTGGATGACGATGCAGGTGGGACATTCGCCGAGGCGGCGGAGTAGGCGCGAGCCTTCGACGGATCGCGCACCGTTTTGGGGCGCCATTCAGATGGCGAGGACGGTGACATTTTTCGGCCAACGGCCCTAACCCACCTCCTCCATCCCTTCTAGTTCGTCGATCAGGCCTTCGACGACCTTGAGGCCTTTGTTCCAGAACTCAGGATCGCATGCATCCAAGCCGAAGGGCGCTAGCATCTCGGAATGGTGCTTGGAACCACCGGCTTTCAGCATGTCGAAATACTTCTCGACAAAGCCGGGATGGGCCTCCTGGTAGAGGCCGTATAGCGAGTTCACCAGGCAATCGCCGAAGGCATAGGCGTAGACGTAGAATGGCGAATGGATGAAGTGCGGGATATAGGCCCAGAAGACTTCATACCCGTCGTGGAACTCAATTGCCGGACCCAGGCTTTCGGCCTGAACCTCGATCCAAATCTCATTAAGCTGATCTGATGTCAGCTCGCCCTGACGGCGCGCTTCATGGACTTTCCGCTCAAAGGTGTAGAAGGCGATTTGGCGAACCACGGTGTTGAGCATGTCCTCGGTCTTGCCGGCGAGCAGCGCCTTCTTCTCCTTGGGATCGATGGTCTCGGCCAGCAACTTGCGAAACGTTAGCATCTCGCCGAAGACGCTGGCAGTTTCGGCCAACGTGAGTGGTGTCGGGGCCAGTAGTGGACCCTGCTCGCGGGCGAGCCACTGGTGGACACCATGGCCGAGCTCGTGGGCCAGCGTCATCACATCGCGCGGCTTGCCGAGATAGTTCATCAGCACATAGGGGTGCGCGGAAGGGACCGTAGCCGCCGAGAATGCACCGGGGGACTTGCCTGGCCGGACCTCGGCGTCAATCCAGCGGTTATCGAAGAATTTCTCGGCGATACCTGCCATTTCAGGAGCAAAGCCGCCATATGCTGAAAGCACCATTTGGCGAGCTTCAGGCCAGTCGATGACGCGTTCTGGCTTTTCTGGCAAGGGGGCGTTGCGGTCCCAGTGGGCGAGCTTGTCCATGCCGAGCCACTTCGCCTTCAACTTGTAGTAGCGATGCGAGAGGCGCGGGTAAGCGGCGCGGACCGATTGAACGAGCGCGTCGACGACCGGGGCCTCGACGCGGTTCGCCAGGTGACGGCTGTCGGCGACGTCCTTAAAACCGCGCCAGCGATCGGAAATCTCTTTATCTTTTGCCAGCGTGTTGGTGATTAGCGTGAACAGACGCAGGTTGTCCTTGAACACCTTGGCCAGTGCTTCAGAGCCGGCCTGCCGCTTTGCGCCCGACTGTTCGGACATCAAATTGAGGGTGGCTTCCAGGCCGAGCGGTTCGTCGTGACCGGCGACGTGGAACTTCAGTGACGACATGGTTTCGTTGAAGAGGCGGTTCAGGGCGCCGGCGCCGGTCTGGGATTTCTCGGTGAAGAGACGCTCGATCTCTTCGGAAAGCTGGTAGGGCTTTTCCTTGCGCAGCTCTTCGAACCACGGCCGGTAATGGCTGAGCTCAGGGTCTTGAAGCGCTGCACCCAGGACAGCCTCGTCGATCAGGTTCAGCTCCAGCTCTAGGAACAGCAGGTTGGTCCACATGGCGGTGAGTTTTTCATTTACGTCACCGTAGAACTTAGCGCGCTCCGGATCGGCCTGATTGGCCGCATAAAGGAGACCGGCGTAAGAGCCCAGCCGGCCAAGCCGGTCGGCGAGGGCTTCGTAGGCCTTGATGACCTTGGCCAACGCGGCACCATCTTCGGCGATTTGCCCCAGCTTGCCCTGATAGACGTCCTTCAGACGCTTGGCTTCCGCGGCGCCTTCCTCCAGGTCGCGGGCCACCTGCGCTGAATCGGGAGCCGGATAAAGGTCGCTCAAGTTCCACTCGGGCAAGTCGCCGAGTTCGTTCGAATGAGCTGCCGCCGCATCCGCGGGCGCCTGCAGATTCGAAGCCCAAAAGGGGGAAAACGAGCACTTCGAATGCATCATGGGAAGCTCCGTTGGCGGTGGGATCAAGACGCCGAATTATTAGCGCTCGCCCTTATGTGAAGATGAAATTGTCCGACATCAAGTCCCGCGGCAGACTTCGCGTCCTCACGTTGGGTCTTTTGGGAACGAGTTGTTTACCCTTGTCGGGCACTCTTTGTCCCAAGTTGAGTTGCTGCGCAACGGATGTCCGGCCATCGGCCGGGAAGAGGTGCTTCGTTAAGCATATCGCGTTCCGTTTAGCTGCATTTGTTTGTTTTGAGTTTGAGTACGAGTGCCCAAATGGCCCAGCGCGTTCTTATCGTTGACGATGATCCTGCCCAACGCCGCATCCTCGAAGAGGTGATCAAGCGGTTCGGTTATGAAACCAAATCAGCGGGCTCAGGAGAGCAGGCGCTTAGCATTCTGCAAGGCGACGATCCGTCAATCTCCCTTGTCCTGCTAGACCTAGTAATGCCCGGTATCGACGGCATGGAGGTCCTGTCCACGTTGCATGACAAGCCTGATGCCCCGCCCATCATCGTGCAGACCGCACATGGCTCGGTCGACTCGGCCATCAGTGCGATGCGCGCGGGCGCAACCGACTTCGTCATTAAGCCAGTCAGCCCGGAACGGCTGGAAGTCACCATTAAAAGTGCGCTTCGCATCGAAGAGCTCTCCGGTGAAATCAAGCGCATCAAGAAGAAGGTCGAAGGCAAACTAACCTTTGACGACCTGATTTTACGCGGCAGCGCCATGGAACGCGTTGTACAGCTTGGCCGGCGCACCGCGACATCCAACATTCCGGTACTCATCGAAGGTGAATCGGGTGTCGGCAAAGAGCTGATCGCACGCGCCATTCAAGGTGAATCCGAGCGGGCCGGCCGCCCGTTCGTGACCGTCAACTGCGGTGCTATCCCCGAAAACCTCGTCGAGTCGATCCTGTTTGGTCACGAAAAAGGCTCCTTCACGGGCGCTACGGACAAACGCATCGGCAAGTTCCAGGAAGCCGACGGCGGTACCTTGTTCCTGGATGAAATCGGTGAACTTCCCCTCGACGTTCAAGTCAAACTTCTGCGGGCACTGCAGGAGGGCGAAGTCGACCCGGTCGGTTCGAAAAAGCCGACCAAGGTCGACTTCCGCCTGATTTCGGCCACCAACCGCGACATGATCCAGCTCGTTAAAGACGGTAAGTTCCGCGAGGACCTCTACTATCGCCTCAACGTGTTCCCTGTCTGGGTGCCGCCGCTGCGCGAACGCATCGAAGACGTACCCGATCTGGCTGCACATTTCCTCGCCCGTTTTGCCGCCGAAGAAAGCAAGCGCGTTGTGAGCCTAACGCCGGATGCGATGCGATTGTTGATGGCCTACTCCTGGCCCGGAAACGTGCGCCAGCTCGAAAACGCTATCTTCCGTGCTGTTGTTCTTGCCGATGGATCAGAACTGACGGTCAACGAGTTCCCGCAAATCGCAGCTCATGTCGAGGGCTTCGAGGCCGAGCTTCCGTCCGCCCAAGCGAACTTGCAAAAGAAACCCGCATACACTGGGCCCGCCCTGCTTGGAGCCGAGGCGACGGTTCCAAGGACGGTTGAAGTGAAATCGGGGTCGTTCGGAATTCCAGCCATCGACGGGGAGGGCGACATTCGCTCGCTTGACGAAATCGAAGCCGACATGATCCGTCTGGCGCTGGGCCGCTACCGCGGACACATGACCGAAGTGGCGCGCCGGCTGAAGATTGGACGCTCGACTCTATACCGCAAAATGCAGGAGTACGGTCTCGAACCGCGTCCGCATTAGGCTGCGCTAGACTCTCTGCCGAAGGACGCCCTTCTCTTTCGGTAAGCCAGAAGAACCCGGTGTGCTTGCGCCGGGTTCTTTTTGTTTCTATTGCAAATAATTCAGCATACTTTTTTTGCGAATTGGTTACTCCAAGACCGGCTTGCATTTTCGCCACACCCTTGGGGAACAAAGAGCGTGAACGACCCTGATATGGGTCGGTAGCTGGCAAAAAATGGCCCGCTTTACTAAGGTTTAGTTTCGCGATTCTTGGAGGTGGCCATGCGCGGAATTTGTCTTCTTCTCGGCTTTGCCGTGTTGTTGCCGTTTGGTGAAGCTTTGGCGATCGAGCCTGATGCGCCAGAAAAGCTGATCTCGGCTGATGATGCCATTGGTATTCAGGCGCGTCGCCTTGTCGAAAAACGCAAGGGACCTGCGGCGGATGCCGATAAACACCGGTTAGCCGCCCTGACAAGTTTTTACGCGGACCGCGAGAGCCGCCCGATCTGGATTGCACGAGGCGTTTTAAGCCTTGGCGCGAAGGCCACGATCGGCGAAATTAGGAGGGCGGATGATTGGGGCCTCAAGGCTTCGGCGTTCCAACTGAGGCGGACCAACGTTTCGAGCAGCGCCTCAACTCAAGAGCTCGCAGCCGCCGAAATCGCGCTCTCTTTGGCCGTTTTGAAGTACGCCCACCACGCCCGGGGCGGTCGCATCATCGAACCTTCCAAGCAACTGACCACTTACATCGACCGCAAACCGCAACTGTTAGCGCCATCGGTGATTCTCGGGGAGATCGCCGAGGCAGACGACCCTGGCGCCTACCTGCAGGATCTCAATCCGCAGCATCCACAATTCCTGGCGTTGCGAAAGGCGCTTTTAAAACAGCGCGGCGTGAATGAAGAAAACGGCATCCGACCGGTGCGTCTACCGTCGTCGGGCCCACAGCTCAGCCTTGGCAAAAGGCATCCCGACGTCGCCATCTTGAGACAGATCCTTGATGCGCCCGTCGAACCAGACCGCGAAGGCGCCTCACAGGATCCGGAAGTCTTCGATGCTACAGTTGATGAAGCGGTGAAGGATTTCCAGCGCCAAGCTGGTCTTTATGTCGATGGAATTGTCGGACGCAACACCCGGTCACATTTCAGCGGCGCTGGTCCAGCCTCGGTTTCGGAGGCAATGCTACTCGCCAACATGGAGCAGTGGCGTTGGATGCCTCGCGACCTGGGTGAATTCTATGTCACCGCAAACATCCCGGAATTCCATGTCCGCGTCGTCAAGAACGCACAGGTAGTTCACGATGAGCGCATGATCGTCGGCAAAACCGACAAGCAGACGCCGGTCTTCTCCGACACAATGGAAACCGTCGTCTTCCATCCTTTCTGGGGTGTGCCAAATTCAATCAAGGTCAACGAGATCCTGCCCAGCCTGGCGCATGGCGGACGGGTCTTGGAGCGGCATAACCTTCGGCTTCAGTACCGCGGCCGCCCCGTCAATCCGCAAAACATCGACTGGAGCCGGACGGACATTCGGAAGTTCCATGTCTACCAGCCGCCCGGCGGCAGCAACGTGCTGGGTGAGGTTAAGTTTCTGTTCCCGAACCGGCATCAAGTCTACATGCACGACACGCCAGAAAAGCACTTGTTCAAGAACAAAGAACGCACGTTCTCACATGGCTGCATGCGCGTGCGTGATCCGCTGAGGCTTGCCAAAGCCGTACTCCATCATGACCGGGGCTGGACCATGGACAAAATCAACAGCACCGTCGACAGGGGCCCGCAGAACAATAACATTACCCTCAAGAACAAGGTGCCGGTGCACGTCACGTACTTCACGGCGGTTGCCGATGAGGATGGAAATGTGCAGGCCTTCCGGGACATCTATGGCCACGAAAAGCGCATCCGTCTGGCGCTCGCCGGCCGCTGGAACGAGATCCGCAAAGGCCGGGATCACCTGGCTCCCGTGAAGCGCCGTCGGATCGTACGGCAACAGTACAACGATCCGATTTCGGATCTGTTTAAGCAAGCCTTCGGATTCTAGACTGGCTTCCCGATTAACGCTCCGTTCGAGCCGCGCCGCGCTATCACCCTAGGGTAGCGCGGCAGCTTAACGCACTGTGCTGCCATTCTTGCGCCTAATAGCGCGCGCAAACTGTGATTCTCACCGGGCGTTAAGGCTTTTTTGTTTACCATAGGGCCGGTGGACGGGGTGACAGAGCTGCGCCAGTTGGGACTGGAACGGCGGACTGTCTGCATTGATCGGAACGGGGCGAATAGTTGCGCAACGGTTTCAATACTACAACCACCAGCTACTTGAGCCTCGTTATGCTTGGGTTGCTCGTATCGCTTGGATTCGTCAGCAGCCGCGCGGTCGCCGCTGGTGACGGCGAGCGGCGTATTGCGCTTTACAACATTCATACCAAAGAGACGCTCGACATCGTCTATATGCGCAACGGTAAGCGCTTGTCGGAGGCGATGAAAAAGATCAACTGGATCTTGCGCGACTGGCGCCAGAACGAACCCACAAAGATGGACCCGAAGCTGGTCGATTTACTCTGGGAGATTCGTCAGGAACTTGGGACTCGCGAACCCACCCATATCATTTCCGGATACCGCTCCTCCAAGACGAACAAGATGCTGCGCAAGACACGCGGCGGCCAGGCGAGGAAGAGCCGGCACATTCTCGGCAAAGCAATGGACATCCACTTTCCGGATGTGCCGGTGAAGAGACTTCGCTACTCGGCGCTGATCCGTGAGCGTGGCGGCGTTGGCTACTATCCGACCTCGGCCATTCCTTTCGTGCACATCGATACCGGACGCACCCGCCATTGGCCGCGCATGCCGCGCTACGAACTGGCGCTACTGTTTCCAAATGGCAAAACGAAGCATATGCCCTCCGATGGACGTCGCATTAGCAGAACCGACGTGCGCAAGGCGCGCGCCAAGTATACGGAACTCGCTGTCCAGATCGCATCGTTCCACGAATTCAGGAAAGCTCCTCGGGCGCCAAGGCCGACGCTTTTGGCTAGCGGATGGGGGGCACGGATAGAGCGGAGCTTGTCGCACGCACCTGACCCCGCGCCTGTCATGGCGAAACCATCGCAAGGTGAATTTAGAGTCGCTTCGCTCGGAGCACTTGTTCCGCCAGCTCCTCGTCGCATCACACGCGCTGCGCCGAGAGCAAGCGGACCGACTAGCAACGATAGAAGGCAGCTAGCAAGCCTCTTTGCGCTGGCCTCTCTTGGCGGAAGCTGGTTGTCAAACCGGTCTGCCGCGGAAACCGACACCGTGCGGTCTCCAGCTCGTCAGAAAACGAGACTACAAACCAGATCGCCGGCACGCGGATCCAGTTCGATAGCAACGCGCCTCGGAATTAAAGGTCGTCAGCCGCGACTTGCGAATCCTTTTGAAAGTGAAGAGCTGTCAGGCTGGTCCAATGGCTTCATCGCCGCCCCGGCGTTCGATGAGGAGCACCCGGAGGAGCTGCACTACCGGCCGTTTGCATTGGCACCGCTGTTGACAACGTCGGCTTCCGCGGACGATCCGGTACTTGCCCGCATGCAGCACCCTGACGTTGTCGAGACGCTCGATATGCTGGATGAGCAAGACGTCACCATCCCGATGCGGTTCACCGCTACGCACCAGGTTGCTGAGCTTATGTGGACACATCAGTTCACCGGACGGGCTATCAATCCAGAGGCGCTGTTGGGCGTTGCTCGGGCTGATGACAGCGGTCTTGCGAGACGTAGCGTCAGGACATCAATGCGATAACCAACGCGTCTGCGCATCTTGGCAGCAGTCGCCCTTCGGGAGATGATGCATTATACCATCTTCTTGCGTTTGACCTGCTTGCGACCGCAATCACCATTATTTGCTGGCACACTTTCTCGGGCTGCCAAAACGAGCGGCTCCGCGGCCTCACGGACGAGCCGGGCCAACTCGAGAAAGTCAGACTTTCTTGGTGATGTACCGCGCCATACTAGACCGAGTGTGCGCTGTGGCTCGGGATCGGCAAATCTCATCAGCTTCAGCGCACGTCCTCGCCCCTCAACGCCTAGCGAGATCTCGGGCAACAGAGTAACGCCGTGCCCAGCGGCAACCAATTCCACGATCGTGGCGAGGCTGGATGCTCCGAAGGTATTGAAATTTTTGACCTGCTGCAGATTGCAATAGGAGAGCGCTTGATCCCGCAGGCAATGGCCTTCCTCCAGCAACAGTAAGCGCTCATGCTCGACGAAATCCTGGGTCGCGCGAACGTCTTCGGCGATGACGCGTTCGCCAGAAAGGGCAAGAACGAAGCGGTCTTCGAAAAGCGGTTCAACTTCGATGTCCGTATTCTTGATCGGCAATGCGAGCAAAAGCACATCAAGCTTGCCATCTGCCAGCTCTTGGATGAGCGCATGCGTTTGAGTTTCCCGTAAGGACAACTCCAGCTCGGGATGCTGCATACGTAACAACGGCAAAAGCGGAGGAAGTACGTAAGGGGCCACCGATGGAATGACACCGAGGCGAAGAGCCCCAGTCAACAGCGAGTCGCCGGCGCGAGCGAGGTCGATGAGATCGCGCGTTTCGCTCAGAATTTGAGCTGCGCGTCGGGCAACTTCATGGCCTTGTGGAGTGAGTTGGACTCCAGAGCGCGTTCTCTCGATGAGGTTCAGTTGGAGGTTTTGCTCGAACTCCTGGATCTGCATCGACAGCGCCGGCTGAGTTACCGAGCAAGCTTCCGCAGCGCGTCCAAAGTGCAGCTCACGAGCCAAAGCATCGAAGTAACGCAGCTGTTTCAACGTGATGTTTATCATCAGTCCACCTGATCACATCCTTTGACTTAGACAATTATATCTTATCGGTAATTGTGTCTAGCGCAGGCATGTTCACGTTTTTGGAACCCCAGCAACGCGTGAGCCGACTGCGGTTTTGCAGCATCTCACGTCACCTCCGCGGCGAGACCCGAAGACGCAGGTCCAGATAAATTGAAGAGCGCTGCTCGGGAGACAGCGAACTTCGGCCTGCCGGTACCCGGCAATGCAGAAGAACGGCTTTGGCTCGAAAGCGTTATTTGGATTATGACTTCTAAAAAATATACATCGAGAGAGCTACAGCTATGCCATGCTTTCATCCTGATCAGACAATGAGACCGGTCATGGTTGAAATCCTTATCCACCAATGACCGGTCACTACTTCGTCTCAGAAGCGCTCGAAGACGGATGCGCCAAGATCAGGCAAGGTCGAAACGATCAAGATTCATGACCTTGTCCCAAGCGGACACAAAGTCAGCCACAAATACCTGCTGCGAGTCCTCACATCCGTAGACTTCCGCGACGGCTCGGAGCTGGGAGTTCGAACCGAAGATCAGATCAACACGGGTGCCGGTCCACTTCAGTTTGCCCGTGGCGCGATCGAAGCCCTCGAACACATCCTCTGAGCCTGAGGCAGCCTTCCACATCGTGCCCATGTCGAGCAGATTTACGAAGAAATCGTTGGTGAGCTTGCCGGGCTGCCCGGTGAAGACGCCGTGCTTGGACTGCCCGTGGTTGGCTCCAAGCACGCGTAAGCCGCCGACGAGAACCGTCATCTCCGGCGCGGTAAGCGTCAGCAATTGCGCGCGATCGATTAGCATCTCTTCAGCCGAGACGGTGTACTTGCTCTTCATGTAGTTGCGGAAGCCGTCGGCCTCGGGCCGCATCACATCGAAGGACTCGACGTCCGTCTGCTCTTTTGAGGCATCGGTGCGCCCCGGTGTGAACGGAACCTTTACGTCATGCCCTGCGTCTTTCGCCGCTTTCTCAATCGCCGCGCACCCGCCGAGAACGATAAGGTCGGCAAGCGAGACCTTCTTGCCGCCCGACTGCGCGTCGTTGAATTCCTTCTGGATACTCACGAGGGTTTCCAGCACAGCCGCGAGACTGGCAGGCTCGTTTGCCTCCCAGTCCTTCTGCGGCGCGAGGCGGATGCGCCCACCGTTCGCGCCGCCGCGCTTGTCGGAACCGCGAAAGGTCGCGGCCGATGCCCAAGCGGTGGACACCAGCTGCGGAACTGACAGCCCCGATGCAAATACCTTCTCCTTAAGGCTGGCGATGTCCTGATCGTCGATCAGTTCATGGTCGACCTCAGGGACGGGGTCCATCCAGATCAGCTCTTCGGCTGGGACTTCCTTGCCAAGGAAGCGCGCCCGCGGGCCCATGTCGCGGTGGGTCAGCTTGAACCATGCCCGGGCGAATGCATCCGCGAACTCGTCCGGGTTCTGGTGGTAGCGGCGCGAAATTTTCTCGTAGGCCGGGTCCATTCGCATGGCCATGTCGGCCGTGGTCATTATGATGGAGACCTTGCCGGAGCCGTTAACCTGCGGTGCGTGATCCTTTTCGGGCAAGTCCTTAGGCGACCACTGCCAGGCCCCGCCAGGGCCCTTCACGACCTCCCAGTCATAGCCGAACAGGACATCGAAGTAGCTCATGTCCCACTTGGTCGGACTCGGGGTCCAGGGGCCTTCGATGCCGCTGGTGATGGCGTCGACGCCCTTGCCGCTTTTATAGTCGCTCAACCAGCCGAGGCCTTGCTGCTCGATGCCTGCGCCCTCGGGCTCGCGACCACAGTGTGAGTCCGGCGCGGCGCCATGAGCTTTGCCGAACGTGTGACCGCCCGCGGTGAGTGCGACGGTCTCTTCGTCATTCATTGCCATGCGGGCGAAGGTTTCGCGGATATCGCGGCCGGAGGCGATCGGGTCCGGCTTGCCGTTCGGGCCTTCCGGGTTCACGTAGATGAGGCCCATTTGCACGGCCGCGAGCGGGCGTTCGAGTTCACGATCCCCGCTGTAGCGTTTGTCACCCAGCCACTCTGCCTCGGCGCCCCAGTAGATGTCTTTTTCAGGCTCCCATACATCTTCGCGCCCACCGGCAAACCCAAACGTTTTCAGGCCCATATCTTCAAGTGCGCAGGTGCCGGCCAGAACCAACAGGTCGGCCCAAGAAAGCTTTCGGCCATACTTTTGCTTGATCGGCCAAAGCAGCATCCGCGCCTTGTCGAGGTTGGCGTTGTCCGGCCAGCTGTTCAGCGGCGCAAAGCGTTGCGTGCCTGTGGAGGCACCGCCGCGTCCGTCGGCGGTGCGGTAGGTGCCGGCGCTGTGCCAGGACATGCGGATGAACAGCGGACCATAGTGGCCATAGTCCGCCGGCCACCAAGTCTGCGACGTCTTCATCAGCCCGCAGATATCCTGCTTCACGGCGTCAAGATCGAGCGTCTTGAACTCTTCCGCGTAGTTGAACGTCTTGCCCATGGGATTGGACAGGGACGAGTGTTGGTGGAGAATGTCCAGGTTCAACTGGTTCGGCCACCAGTCTCGGTTTGACGTGCCTTCACCGGCTGCGTGTTTGGAAGCGCCGCTCAGTCCTGGGCACTTGCTTTCGGTCTCGACAGTTGCTCCGGCCATGTTGTCTCCAATCATATTCTGCGTTTCCAGCAGCCTGTTCCTTGTCGCGCGGAATGCTTTGATGGCTGCAAATTGCTCTCGAAGTTGTTTCGTATTCTAGCGATATCGACGGACCGATTCTGTCCAGAAGAGGGGCGATGGTGCCATGGTCGGACCGCTCTATTTAGTTGTCGGCTACCAAATGCGGCTCATCAGAAAAAATTTAATTTAGTGATTGCGGCAATAGGATTTCCTGATGCGGGAAATCTTGCGGCTCAAAGAACTGCCGTTAGCGCTGGACGACGTCCGTTGCCGTGGGCGCAGCAGAGGACCCTGAACCTTTTTTCATCAGGCTATCGCCATGTCCCGCTTAACCGGACGCGGACATTCAAGGGTTTCTAGATCCCCGTCAACGGGTCGCTTCTTCCAAGTCTCACATGCGGAGCCCGAACCCTATTGGCCAGGACAATCGATCCAGTGGCGAACCACACAGCCATCCACGGGCATTTCGAGGCATTTGCCATTCGCGCTGCGCTTGCGCGGGATGCCCAGGCTGCAGGACACACGCCGCATGCATGGTCCGTCCGCACACGATCCACCCATGATTTGCCGAGCCATCCCGCATGTCCATAGGATTCCAGGTGCCCAAGCCTCACCCACCGAAGGCCAAGACCATAGTCGTACCGAGGAACACCCGTTGCCCTGAAGCCTGGAACGTTCTCGTCTCTTCGAACTTCCGCCAAATCGCACCGCGCCAGTTAAGCTGCCGCTACATGCTCAACCCGACAACTCTGGTTCGATAATTCCACGCATCGCTGAGGAAATAGCAACGCCAGTGCTCTCGCAGAGGACCGCGCTCACACGCAACAAGAGCCATAGCGCCTACGACTAGAGGCAGCTTGCAACTCTCAAGCCGTGATCGCCGGGCAACACCCATAATTTGATCGAGCGGATGGCTGAGCATTAATTGCTTGCCACCAAAGGCTCAGCCACCATTCTCAGCGATTCTTTTGAGCACCTAATCTAATGATCCAGCCACTTCCTCGATTTCTGACAGCTGTGCTATTTGCCACTTTTCTTTGGAATCTTGGCACTTCGCAGAGCATCGCCGCCGACTTCGCGGATGATTGCTGCGCGGATCTTGAGGAACGCGTTGCCGAGCTCGAAGCTACAACCGCCCGTAAGGGAAACCATGACGTTTCTCTGACCGTGTCGGGACATCTCAGCCAGGCTCTATTGTTCTGGGACGACGGCGTCGAGCAGAACGTCTATATCGTTGGAAATGCCAATGATTCATACAATCAGTCGAATTTCCAATTCAACGGCGAAGCCGAAATCTCAGCTGACTGGACGGCCGGTTTCCAATTCACGATCCGAGTGAACAATGCTCTGTCCGCAGATGTGAACCAATTTGATGATGATGGAGGTAGCCAACTCTTTTCGCTTTGGGAAGCCTACTGGTACGTGAGCAATAAGCACTTGGGGCAGCTATCGGTGGGCCAAGCCTCGCGCGCGAGTGACGGTGCGCCCGAAGCCGATCTCTCGAAAACTCGTGTCGCGGCCTTCTCAGGTGTCCAGAGTACCAGCGGCGGATTCTTCCTTCGCCGCGACGATGGCACACTGACGCCGCTCTTTTGGGCCGACCTCATCGACTTCCTCAATGGCGATACCGCCAACGTTGTCCGCTACGATACGCAAACCTTCATGGGCTTCGCGCTCGCCGCAACGTTCGGAGAGGATGATATCTGGGATGTTGGCGCCACCTACGAAGGCGAGCGTGGCGATTTTCAATTCGAGGCAGCGGCAGCCTACACCCAACAGACAGACGAAAACGGGCTCCACGGCTTTAGTGGGGGAATCGATAATTCCGTCGTGGTCGGCTCGTTCGCGTTGCTCCACAAACCATCAGGACTAAACGCGCTTGTCGCGGCTGGGAAGCTATCGTTTGACCAAAAGGTAGAAGCTGCAGATGGCATGCTGCTCAAGCCAGCGGACGCCAAATACATCTATACAAAGCTTGGCTGGTTCAACAATTGGACGACGCTTGGGTCAACTGCGTTCTATGGTGAGTACAGCCGCTTCAAGGATTTCGCGCCGGCAGACCTCGGTGGAGATGCAGTTGCTTCGGTGGCTTCTGGCGGGATCTGCATGACTCCAGGTAGTTGTCGTATCTCAGGAAGCGAAGCTGAAGTCTGGGGCCTCGGCATTGTCCAGTGGATCGAACCGGCCGCGATGCAGATATATCTCGGTTATCGGCACTTTGAGGCTGACGTGAGCCTCGTTGACGCGAACAGGGCTCGACAGGCAACGACGGGACTGAAAGACTTTCAGATCATTAAGCTTGGTTCGATCATCGCCTTTTAGAAACTGCCCCCACATTAGAACCACCGACGCGTCTCTGTCCCTTGAGTGTTAGCTCTTGAAGGCATGCGACGTCCGCTCGGCGGCCCTGCGGCGAACGTCGTCCGGCAATGGATTGGAGAGCATTCCCGGTCTGTGGAAACATTGGAGCGGGTGACCGGGATCGAACCGATGACATCGACCTTGGGAAGGTCGCGTTCTACCACTGAACTACACCCGCCTTTGAGTTTTCGTATAGCATGGTGCCGACGCCAATCAAAGCCGGGTTAAGCGGCCTGCTCACCGGCTCGTGAAGCCATTGTGAATCAGCAGTTTACGGCGGGCATGCTAGATGTTCGCACCATTTGATGTAATTGGTGTTGTACCGAGACATTGCCGTGAGCGCGATGGCGGTTAACAAACAATTGGTGGATGACAACATTGAGCCGATTTAGCGCGTCCGCGCTGAGGCCTTCCGTAGTTCAAAAATTTGCCGATCCGGACTGGACGGCGAAGGGTGAACGGCGCGCTCGCGTCTGGCTCAAGAGGCTCGACACGCTGTGGATTAACACCGGCACGCTGTGCAACATCGAGTGCAAGAACTGTTACATCCTGTCGAGTCCGACGAATGATGCGCTGGTTTACATCTCAGGTTCGGAAACGGCGCGCTTCCTTGACGAGGCGAAGACTTTCGAGACGCGCGAGATCGGGTTTACCGGTGGCGAACCGTTTCTCAATCCCGACTTTCTCGACATGCTGGAGGATGCGCTTCAGCGCGACTTCGAAGTCTTGGTGCTGACGAATGCCATGCAGCCGATGCAGCGGCCGCCCATCAAGCAGCGAATGATCGACCTCAAGACGCGGCTGGGCGAAAAACTGACCTTGCGCGTCAGCCTCGATCATCACTCGCGTGATCTGCACGATGAAGAGCGCGGCGAGGGTTCATTCGACAAAGCACTCGAGGGGATTTCCTGGTTAGCGGAGCATGGGTTCAATCTGGCCATCGCCGGGCGGGTTAGCCTTTACGAGTGCGAAGCCGAGGGCCGCGAATCATACCGGGGCCTGATTATTGAGAATGACTGGCCGATCGATGCCGACGACAACACACAGCTGGTCTTGTTCCCGGAGATGGATGGTGCCGACGATACCCCCGAGATCACCGGTGCTTGCTGGGACATCCTTAAAGTCAAACCGAGTGACATGATGTGTGCGTCATCGCGTATGGTGGTCAAACGCAAGGGTGCCGCAGCGCCTGTGGTCCTGCCTTGCACCCTGTTGCCTTACGATGAGGCCTTCGAGATGGCTACGACGCTGCACGAAGCAGTAAATTCGGACGGCGGCATGTTCGAGCGCGGAGCGGTAAAGCTGTGCCACCCGCATTGCTCGAAGTTTTGCGTCCTAGGTGGCGGCAGCTGTTCTTAACGCGCAACGCATCTAACTTCCACTGACGATATCGGCCTTGGTGAGAAGCGACTGGAAGGGCACACCGGCCTTTGCAAAAGTTGCATCCGCGCCCTCCTGGCGATCAAGCACGGTAATTACGGCCGCGACTTCGCCTCCGTCGGCACGGACCGTTTCGGCGGCTTTCAGCGCGGAGCCTCCGGTGGTCGTTACGTCTTCCAAAATTACAACCCGACGCCCAGCCAACGTCTCGTCCTTGGCAAGACCCTCTATCAGGCTCTTGGTGCCGTGATCCTTGGCTTGTTTGCGGACGAAGAATGCCGAGACCGGCGCACCCTTTGCGGCACTGACCGCCGCTACTGCCGAGGCAAGCGGTACCGCACCCATTTCGAGACCACCAACCATGCTGACCTGCAGGGGCTCGATGCGGTCAAGAATCAAAAGCCCGATGAGAAATGCACCGCGTGCGTCCATCATTGTCGGCTTCATATTGAAGTAGATTGTGGAGGTCTTACCTGAGGCGAGTTTGATCTCCGGCCCGGTCAGGTAGGAGAGCGCGGAAATGATCCCGATCAGCTCGTCGCGGGCTTGATCTTGGCTGGGGAAAGGCGGCAAAGGGGACATGGCTGATCCTTCGGATCGATTGAGCGACTCTGAGGCTCGCGTTTCGCCGCTTCAACAGATCCTGTCAACCCCACACCGTGCCGCCATATTCAGTGCCGGAGAATCAGTCAATGATCTTGATGAGAGATTTAACTGGTGTAACCCGAGAGCAGCAAACATGGCAGAATGCGCAAACCGTGGCCAAGGCGAACCCAGTTCGGGCGCAAAACGGCTTCGAAAGTCGCCGGCTAAGAAATCCTCGCGCAACTCGCAGTTCGCAAAGAAAACGATTGCTCTGATCTATGACTTTGACGGAACGCTTTCCCCGCGACCGATGCAGGAATACGCGTTTCTGCCCCAGGTCGGCATCGACGCGACGGCATTCTGGGAAGAATCCAACCGCGTGGCAAAGGAGCAAAAGGCTGATCCTCTGATCACCTACATGCACTTGCTTTACAAAAAGGCGAAAGAGGCCAACGTTCGCATCGACCGCGAGGACTTAGTCGCGCAGGGCCGCGATGTTGTTTTGTTCGAAGGCGTCCTGGAATGGTTTGATGCGATCGAGGACTACGTCAAAATCCGCGCGGAGAGCCATGGCATCTCGTTGCGGCATTACCTAGTCTCGTCGGGACTGACGGAAATCGTCGAAGGGACGCCGATCTTCGACCGGTTCCACAATGTCTTCGCTTCCGAGTACTGGTTTGACGCCTACGATCTTCCTTACCCGAAGCGGGTCATCACGGATACTGGCAAGACGCAGTACCTGTTCCGAATCAACAAGGGCATCGAGGACCTTGGCGAGACGATCAATGAGCACATGGAGGAGGATGCACGGCCGATTCCGTTTTCCAACATGATCTACTACGGCGATGGTGATACCGACGTTCCGTCCATGGCCGTAACCCGCAAGAACGGTGGTCACGCGATTGCGGTCTATCCACCAGGCCGCCCGCGCAAGAAGTGCGTTGATTTGTTTAACTCCGGGCGCATCGACTTTTTCGCGCCGGCCGATTACCGCCGTGGTTCAGACCTGTTCCACCGGACCTGCTTGTTAATCGACCGCATCCTTGCGTCGATCCGCGTCGAGGAGGAAATGTGGAAGGTGGCACGGTCGGTAAAAGGTTAGCCAACCTCACTCGCGTTGAAACCGGAGGGCCCGACGCCAGGATCAATGCCTCGCGCCCGAGCTTGTCTCTTATCGTCACGCTGGCGCCATCGCCTGCGGGTTGGCGCAACGGCGCGACTTGCCCTCGAAATAGGCTTCCTTATCGAGAACGAAATTCTCATGATAGGCTGCCCCCTCAACTGCGCAACCGGCATGCAACTTGATAACGGAACAGTATAGATCCGCGCTGACGTTGCCCCAGATAGCCGCCGAGTCGGCCACCAGCACCCCTTCCAGCTCACCGGTTTTGTCGAGCACAAATCGCCGGCACCGCACCGAGCCGCTGATCCGGCCCGTCAGCATGACATCTCCATCAATTATGACATCGCCATCGATTTCGACATGCGGTCCGAAAACAGTCATGGTCGGACCCGGTAGTGGTATCGGGTCCTCAAGCAGTATTTTTCCATTCATCGCAGCTACTCGTTCATTACGCGATACTCGAGCACATGAGCGATCGTGACTTTATCCGATCCAAAGAAACGGTTTCGTCAGTTGCGCTCCGCACGGATGACATCGTAGCACGATTTATGACGTAAGCGGAGTCGGTCCAGCAGGTTGGTTCAACGATCCCTCGGTAGAAGCTTCCTGTGCCGCGCGCACTAAGTCCGGGATCAGTTCGCCTCGCTCCATGTAGCGTCGCGAGCGGCCCTCGAAATTAGCGCCCATTTCCAGGCTCAAGGTATTATGATGAACCTCGGCCTCGACGCTTGCACCGTTTTTCAGCGTTACGTCGACGGCGCGAACGGTACCGGAGACATGCCCCTGGATGGAGACTGTCTCGCCGTGAACTAGGCCGTTGACATGGCCGTGCCGGCCGATGACCACGTTGGCACCAAGCACATCACCCTCGACAATACCATCAACGGTGAGGTTGCCTTCTGAGATGAGACGTAAGCCACCGCCAAGGATCTTCAAATCCTGACCAATGACCGAATGAGGCGTCGTTCCGATCGGCGATTCGCCATCGACCGGCGCGTTTTCCGGGATCGGTGGCGGAGGCGTGTCGAGCCTCGAGTCCGCAGGCGGCGGCTGCAGTCCTGACTTCGCGTTTAGTGATTGACGTGAAAACATGGGGTCCCCTTTCCTAAACAACCCCTCCCCTGACCTTTCTCCTACACGTGAAAAAGACACTTGTCACGACTTTGCGAACCGCCGCTAAGCTGAATTTTTACAGGCCCTTGCGCGCCTTCCTTCGGCCTACTTGCGGCCTTTCTTCCGCCCAATTTCGCCGCGGCGGGGCTGCGGTGAAGTGTGTCGTCCAATCATCGCCTGCCTGAGAATAATTCCTGGAAAGGGGTGTCAGCATTTGCGCGACTCCCCTTCCGTGCATACTTCGGCGATAATGAAAACTGAGCCGCCGGAGCGACTTAGAGATGTCTGCGAAACCGGTATGGTGAGAGGGACCATGGAGCTTGCGCTGAATAGAGCCGCGATCGCGGCGATGGCTGTTTTGAGCGCGACGTTTTTTGTTCCTGGAAAGAAAGCCGCCGCGGGACCGGCCATCGGGCAATTCGAAGTCAAGGATCTCGACGCCGAGCCTGGTAGAATGGAATTCCAGAGCCAGAACGCCCACTCTTGGGGGCAGCCGAACCGCAAAATTGTGCGGGAGGGGCCGGGCGACGACGATGTTCTGTACGACGACAACTCGATCGTTCAACAGCGGCATGCCCTGGAGATGGAAGGAACGCTAACGCATTTCCTACGCATGCGTCTTGGTATTGAATACGAGCGCGAGCGGTTCGAGGAACCCGAAAACGTGGGATTGGCGAACGCTTTCGGGGAGCTCGAATTCGACGAGATCGCCGCGGAAGTCGTGACAATCTTCAAGCCGGTCCCAAAGTCTGGGGGCGTTGGTTTCGGCGCGCTGGCGGAATTCGAACACCCCATCGGTAGCGACGATCTGAATACGATCGTGTTTGGGCCGATCGTCGAAGCGAAAAACGGACCTTGGGGCGCCATCGGCAATCTGACCTTTATCCATTACTTCGGCAACGGGGAACGCGGTGGCCCAGAGCCAGATCGAGACCAGAAGTGGGATCTTGGCTACACCGCGCAGCTTTCTTACAAGGTCTCGGAAAATTGGACCTACACGCTTGAGGCCTACGGCACGTTTGACCGGCTCGGCGATACCGGCACGCCAGGAGAAGAACGGCTCGCTTTCGGCGATCAAGACCAGCACCGCGCCGGGCCAGTGGCTTATTATTCGTTTTCGCCGCGCCAACGCTCGGCCCTTGCGGAGGTTGACGAAACGGATGCCGATGATGGAGCGGAGGGAAACGAAGCCGACGAAATCGAGGTCTCGCTCGGCGTCGGCATGCTCTTCGGTCTCAATCAGAACACGCCTGACGAAACGCTGAAATGGAGCGTTGAAGTCGAATTCTAAACGGTCGCATGGCGATCGACCCAACGCCTGTCCACAGCTCTCGATCACGCCTTTTCAAATTGCGTTGACCCCAGGTCGATTTCGCCGGGTTTGATGCACGAAGCCGTCTACGGTGCCCTGACGCTGGAACCCTTAGATCGGAGCAAAGCATGCGGCTCTCCACCTTAACTATTGCGGTTATCTTTGCAGTCGCCACACCCGCCCTGGCGGAAGAGACGCCTCGTCAAGGAAGTTCGCAAAGCCCGTTCGCCAAGGGACACCGGCTGGCCGAGGAGGCCTCACCATACCTGCGTCAACACGCCGACAATCCCGTTGAATGGTACCCCTGGCGAAAAGAAGCCTTCGAGCTTGCGCGCAAAGAGAATAAGCCGGTCTTCCTGTCGGTCGGCTATTCCACCTGTTACTGGTGTCACGTTATGGAGCGGGAGAGTTTCAGCAATCCCGACGTCGCTCAGCTGCTGAACGAGCACTTCATCTCGATCAAGGTAGACCGGGAACGCCGTCCCGCCGTCGACGCCACCTATATGATCGCGACAGAGCTTATCTCGCAACGTGGCGGTTGGCCGAACTCGGTCTTCCTGACGCCAGACCTGAAGCCATTCTTTGCGCTCACCTACGCGCCGCCGGCCGAATTCAAACAGCTGATCAATCAAGTCGCCACGACCTGGAAAAACGAGGAACAGCCGTTGCGGGCCGACGCGGAGAGGGTCGCCGGCCTTATAGAGCAGGTCACGAAAAGGAAGCGCAAAGCTGTCGCCATCACACCAAGAGTGTTGAGGCGTGCCAGCCTAGCGGTCCTTTCGGGGTTTGACGCATTCAATGGCGGCATCGGAACGGCCCCGAAATTTCCACGCGAACAGGTCCTGGCTTTTCAGTATCATCGCGCCGCGCGGGACAACGATGAAATCGCTCTCGAGGCCCTAGAGCTCACACTCGACAACATTATCCGCGGCGGTATTCATGACCATGTCGCCGGTGGCTTTCACCGCTACGCAACGGATAACGCGTGGGCCGTGCCGCACTTCGAAAAGATGCTCTACAATCAGGCACAACTGGGCCAGGTACTCATTCACAGCTACCTCCTGATCGGACGCCAGAGCTACGCCGATGCGGCACGCAAGGCGTTCGATTTTGTTTTGCGCGACATGACGACCGTCGAAGGAGGCTTCGCATCCGCGTTCGATGCCGAAACGAATGGAAAAGAAGGTCTGTTCTATCTGTGGTCCAAGGCGGACATTGAAGCTGCGACGGGCACGGATGCAAACTTTGCCATCCAAGTGTTTGGAATTACCGAAGAGGGCAATCACGAAGGGCTCAACACGCTTCGCTTAAGCGCGCCAGTTGCCGAGCTCGCAGCGACCGCGGAACTCACGGTTGCCGAGTTCGAAGAAAAGTTGAAAAGAGTTACGACCAAGCTTGGCGAAGCACGCGCCAAACGGCCGGTACTGCGCCGAGACGACAAAGTCATCGCCGATTGGAACGCAGCAATGATTCGAACGCTGGCGGAAGCATCCGTCGCGCTTGACGAACCGCGTTATCTGGAGGCGGCTGAGCGGGCCATGAACCTGCTGGTGGATAAACTCGGTGCAGGTGGCGCCGATATGCAGCGTGCGTACTTCGAACAGCGTACGGGCCTGGCGGCGAGCCAGTTGGACCATGCCTTGGTGGGCTTGGCCGCGATTGAACTTTTCGATGTCACCAACAATGAAAAATGGCGCGACCTTGCCAAGCGTTCAGCCGGAATCCTCATCGATACCTTCGCCGATGCGGAAGGTGGCGATTATTACCTGACGGCCGCGGCGACGGGTTTCGTACGCACCAAACAATATGACGATGCCGATCTGCCGGCCGGCAACGCTGCCGCGCTGGAGCTCTTTTCAGAGCTGGTGCGCCGTGACCAGGACCCGCGCTGGCGTCATGCCGCCGATGGCCTTGCGGATACCTTGTCGGGTCTTGCCCAGCGCTCACCGATGGCTATGGCCGCAAGCCTCGTGGCGATTGACCGGCATCAGCGCGGAGCCGTCGGTCCGCAGCAGTTCATGGGCAAGGGGGCCGTTCGGGTGACCTCTAGACGTAACGCCGATGGCAAGACCGCCGAGGTCGTTTTAGAGTTGGCTCCGGGCTGGCACGTCAACTCGAACAAACCGACCGAAGACTTCTTGATCCCAACGGTTCTCAAAATTGGCGAACAGGACCCCGACGGCCTCGCCTATCCTGCGGCGAAGGAGCGCAAGTTGGGTTTTCACGACGCGCCTTTGCAGCTTTACGAGGGTAAAGTGCTGTTGCGATTTCCAGTTTCACAACGCAGCACGAGCCCCAATGCGGCGCAGCGGCTAACACTCAGTTTGCAAGCATGCTCCGATCGGTTGTGTCTAGAACCAGAGACTTCGGAGTTGTTGTTGCCGGCTGTCTCGCAGAGGTAAAATAGGTGTTGATCTTTTCGCGCGCGCAGCAAAAAACTGATCAAGTACGCAGGCGATACTCGGTCGGCCACTAGAATTCCGACATCATACGAATTACGCCTTGAAAAAGCTGCGCACTTGGGACTGATAGTTGCGGTATGAATGTCTCGAACCGCTGTGCAGTTTCAATATTCGGGGTGGCCATTCTTACTGCCGCTTCCGGCCATCTTGCGCGCGCCGCTGACGTTGAATACGGCGAGTATCTATCGAGCGAGTGCGTCACCTGCCACCGGACCGACGGAACGGTGACCAAGATCCCAGACATCACCGGTTGGGACACCAAGAGCTTCATCGCCGTTCTTCGAGCCTATAAAACCAGAGAACGCCAGAACAAAGTCATGCAGACGATCACGAGCGGTCTGTCGGACGAAGACATGGAAGCGCTCGCCGCCTACTTCGCAAGCATCAAACAAGCCCGAGCGAAGTAACGGCAAGTTCATAACGATAAGCAAACGCATATGGGGAGAATTCAGCAATGACAGTATCAAGGCGGCAATTCAACGTCCTACTGGGCGCCAGCACGGCGACCGTCACGCTCGGCTTGCCCAACGTCGCGCGCGCAGCCGCACCGCATGTTGTCGTGATCGGCGGTGGCTCCGGTGGTGCGACCGCGGCCCGCTATATCGCCAAAGGATCGAAGGGTGCGATCGACGTGACGCTAGTCGAGCCCTCAAAGCAGTACTACACCTGCTTTTTCTCCAACCTCTATCTCGGTGGCCTGCGCGACTACGCCTCGATCGGCCACAGCTATGACAAGCTGGCTTCCAGCTACGGCGTCAATGTCATCCATGAATGGGCTAGCGGCGTCGACCGGGATAAACGTGAAGTCATTCTCGGGTCCGGCGCACGGGTGCCTTACGATAAACTGATCGTCGCTCCTGGTATCGATTTCAAATACGACTCGGTACCTGGATACTCCGCGACGGCTTCCGGAAAGATGCCTCACGCCTGGAAGAGCGGCACGCAGGTGCAGTTACTTAAGGCGCAGGTCGAGGCCATGCGCGAGGGTGGCACATTCGTAATGGTGCCCCCGCCCAACCCATTCCGCTGCCCGCCTGGACCTTACGAGCGCATTTCGATGATCGCGCATATCCTGAAGCAGAAAAATCCCACGGCGAAGATCATCGTGCTCGATCCGAAGGAGAAGTTCTCTAAGCAGGCGCTTTTCATGGAGGGCTGGGAAAACCACTATCCGGGCATGGTGGAATGGATTCCAACGTCGATTTCAGGTGGCGTTAAAAACGTCAACGTCGAAAGCATGGAAATCGAGGCAGATCTCGACACGTTCAAAGCGGATGCAGCGAGCGTGGTGCCTGCACAGAAGGCCGGCGCCATTGCCGCTGCGGCCGGGCTCACCAACGACACCGGCTGGTGTCCGATCAAGCCCGAAACCATGCAGTCAGCCATGGACGATAATGTCTATGTGCTGGGTGATGCCTCGATCGCGGCGGCGATGCCGAAATCGGGCTTCTCAGCCAACAGCCAGGCAAAAGTCTGCGCCAATGCTGTGCGCGGGGCACTGACCGGCTCGAAGGTGTTCCCGGCCCGTTTCGCCAACACCTGCTGGAGCACCATCGCGCCCGGTGATGGTGTCAAGGTCGGCGCCCGGTACAAGCCCGGCGAGGGCAAGATCGCTGCGACAGAGAAGTTCATCTCGCAGACGGGCGAGAGCGCCGAGGTGCGAAAGGAGACCTACGAAGAATCGTTTGGTTGGTACGACGGCATTACCGCCGACATCTTCGGGTGAAGACTGAGGCGTTAGCCATTCAGAAGGCCGGGTGACCGCCCGGCCTTTTGTTTTGTCCGCATCACCACCGGTCTCGGGCGGCAAACGCGAATCGCCCTTCAAATGCCGCCGGCTCGGCCGTTCGCTGAACAGCTGATTTTGCACCGGCCCCACAGTGAAAACGAGATGCGTTCAGCCCGGGGCGCAAGCTTTAAGCGCTGATATTTTTTTGTTCTACATAGTATTATTGCGAAAAGTGCAATTCATACGTGACGATGTCATTGCTTTGTCGCATTTTCTCGCCAATGCGACGCACACTGAGGCAGGTAGGCGCGCATGCGATGCCCGTCTTCGCTGAAACGAAACGCATGTCGGACCATAACCTGGCCGCCAGCCAATCAGTTGGTTATTCGCTGGCGGGCCTCCGGTGCTTACAGGATCGGCCCGGCACGATCTTTTTCTCCCATAACGGAACTCGCAACGCTTGCCGGAAACGGCAGGCATTGTCTGATTATTCCAGTGGCCTCTGCTCCGGGCGACGATGCGGAGACCGACGCGAGTGAATCTCCGCGATTTGATACTGAAGCACGCGCTTCGGTCCGCTCCCCGGGACGGGCACTCTATGCCATCGCGACTGGCGCCGGCATTGGTGTTTCAGTCGGGGTCGCTGTCGCCAGTAGGATGGCGCAGCTGGTCGGGAAAACCGGACGGGATATCGCTGCGATCGTCCAACAAGAACTGATTTACGTCACATAAACGGCCATCGCGTGACACCATTGCGAATCGCAGAGCCCTGCTCGCCGGTGGTGCGAACGCGCACGTGAAAGCCCCGACTCCCCTCACCCCCCTCGAAATCCGCATCAACTGTTTCCGGCAGCGTCCGCCCTTGCGCTGTAGGCGTGGATAGCCGATGGTGCGCGGATACAAGCGAGAAGCCCTTGGAGGCCAGCAGCGGCATGAGCGATGAAACACGGTCCGGCGACGAAACTCTGCCGAACGGCTATGAAACCGATTATGTGGTCGGCCAGGACAATGTGGAGTTCTGGGGCTTCGATATTCACAACCCGGTCTTCTTCATCTCCGGCATCATCATTGTCGCCTTCGTTGCCGTCTCGCTGGCGCTGCCTGGCGAAACCAAAGTCTTCTTCGAAAGCCTACGCAAAGGTCTGACGTCCAGCCTGGATTGGTTGTTCATCCTGGCCGGCAACGTCTTCGTGTTGTTCGCGCTCTATCTCATCGTCTCGCCGTTCGGCAACATCCGGCTCGGCGGACAGAATGCCAAACCGGAGTTTTCGTTCACCGGTTGGCTTGCCATGCTATTCGCGGCCGGCATGGGAATCGGGCTTATGTTCTTTGGCGTGCTGGAGCCGGTGGCGCATTTCCAGAAGCCGCCGCTTTTCGTTTCGCCGGCGAATGTAGAACAGGCCCGCGATGTGGCGATGGCGGCGACCATCTTTCACTGGGGCCTGCACCCGTGGGCCATCTACGCCGTGGTTGGACTGTCGTTGGCCTTCTTTTCATACAACCGCAATCTACCTCTGACCATCCGCTCGGTGTTCTATCCAATTTTCGGTGATGCGGTGTGGGGCTGGCTTGGCCACATCATCGACATCCTGGCGGTATTCGCGACGCTCTTTGGGCTTGCCACGTCGCTGGGATTTGGGGCCGAGCAGGCGCTGGCGGGGATGAACTATCTGTTCGGCATTCCGGCAACCGACATCAACAAGGTGATCCTCATCGCGGTGATCACGGGGATGGCGGCATTGTCGGTGGTGGCCGGGCTCGACTCTGGCGTGAGGCGGCTGTCTGAGATCAATATGGTGCTGGCGTTCGCGCTGCTGTTGTTCGTGTTAATCGCCGGACCGACGGTTGCCATCGCCACCGGTTTCTTCTCAAACCTGGCAAGCTACATCTGGAACATCGTGCCGCTGTCGAGCCCGCTTGGACGCGATGAAGCGTTCCTGCATGGATGGACAACATTCTACTGGGCCTGGTGGATTTCCTGGTCGCCCTTTGTCGGCATGTTCATTGCGCGCGTTTCGCGCGGGCGAACGGTGCGGGAGTTCATGGTTTGCGTTTTGATCGTGCCGACCCTGGTATCGGTTTTGTGGATGACGACGTTCGGCGGCACGGCGCTCGCGCAGCTCATCGAGGGCGGCTACACGGGTGTGGCTGAGACGGTGACAAACTGGCAGCCGGAGCTAGCGTTGTTCAAGATGCTGGAACAATTACCGATGGCAAACCTGCTGTCGTTTGTCGGGATCGTTCTGGTCGTTGTCTTCTTCGTGACATCATCGGACTCGGGGTCGCTTGTGATCGATACGATTACCGCAGGCGGAAAGATGGAACCACCGGTTGGGCAACGGATCTTCTGGGCGGTCTTCGAGGGACTTGTCGCCATCACATTGATGCTCGGCGGCGGCTTGGCTTCGCTACAGGCCGCCGCCATCGCAACCGGATTCCCATTCACGCTGGTACTCTTATTGATGTGTTACAGCACGTATCTGGGATTGCGAGCCGAGCAGAAACTATTGGCAACGTCGAGTTCGCGAGCGTGATTATGCGTCCTTCCAGCCATCCCACCGGAAGGCCAAAGTCAGCAACAACGGCAAGGCTACAGCCCATGCGACCCCGATGAGGGACAGGCTGCGAATAACCGGGTCGGGCATCGTCATGGCACCTAGCTTGGCCCCGGCGTAGTAAGCCAGCGGCGCAAAGGCGAAACCAAAGATCACCGCCGCGACGACCCATTCACGGAATGGTCGGAAGGTCACGTTGAGTAGCGTCGCGAACGCCGGCCAAAGCATCACGAGCCAGGCCGGTGGCAACCACGAGATCGAGGTGAGCTCGACATAGCGCACCAATCCGACCGCCAGGAACGCGCTTTCAGCCACGAACCCGACAGCCGTGGCAGCCAGAAGGAGTTTCACCTCCGGCAATGCCTGCGGAGACCTCACCAGGTGAAGCATGATCGTTACGACCACCACGGGCAGCCCGATGTAAGGCAATCCATTGGCTGCCCCTATGACAAGGGCCAGCCACGCCAACTGAAAGGCGATGATGTTCAAGATCACGTTGTTGGTGCTGGGCCGTTCGTTAATGGCAACTCTCCCTGGCTTCGCTCAGTCGCTTGGCCCTAGCTGAACCGACGCGATCTCATGCATTGCCGGACGGCGATCCAACCGGGATCAGGTTGCCGACACCTTCACCTGATTGCTCGTAGGTGCGGATATGGACGTCGTGCTGCGGGTACGGGATCGACAGACCGCCAGCCTCCAGCACCATTTTACCGCGCTCGACGAGGTCCCATCGCGCCGGCCAGAAATCGGGGGTGTTGGTCCAGGCTCTCAGTTCCAGCGCAACCGCACTGTCGCCAAGTTCCTTGACCTTGACGATCGGCTCTGGGGTCGCATCGATGCGTTCATCCGACTTGACTAGATCGAGCAGAACCTGTCGCGCTTTACGAATATCGTCATCGTAGGAGATGGTGAAAACCTCGCGCAACATCCGCTTGGCTTTCTTTGAATAGTTGGTGATCTTGTTATTCCAGAGTTGCGAATTCGGGACGAAAACATAGACGCCATCCACGCGCATCAGTGTGGTGGCGAATAGACCAACGTCGTCCACTGTGCCGGAATTGTCGCCCGACTCTATAAACTCGCCCATGCTGAAGGGTCGCAACCACAACAGCATGATGCCGGCGGCGATGTTGGATAATGTGCTCTGGAGCGCAAGACCGATGGCCAGGCCGATGGCGCCCACCGCCGCGATGAGGGTGGTGGTTTGGATACCAAGCTGGCTGAGAGCGGCAACCAGAACGAGGATGAGCACGATGTAGCGGCCGACTTTTGAGAGCACCGTGCGCAGGGTTGTGTCAACTTCCAACCGGTTGCCGAGCAGGTTTAAAACTCCCTGCTCAACACGCCCCGCCAGCCACCAGCCTACAATCAGAATAATGATGGCTGCGATGAGATTGGGCAGCGCTACAACCAGCCAAGCGCTAAACTGTTCGCTGAACGTGCCCGCGGCACTGATCATCTGTGTCACGTTTCCTGTAACTCCTCGGTATACAAGTGAAATGTCCAGTTCGCATTGGTCACGCATGCATTAAATGCATCTAGCACGAGCATAAAACTCACATGCGCCAAAGATTCTTGCTTTTACACAATCCGGTCGCAGGTATGCGGCGCCATCGGCTGGTTCGGCGCGTCGTGCACGAGTTGAAGCGGCGCGGCGCCGAGGTCGTAATGCTGCGGCTTTGGAACCTTGGTGGCAACCTATCGCGGGACGCGCTGGCGCGGATTGTCCACTTCGACGGATATGACGCCGTCGTAGCGGTCGGCGGTGATGGGACTGTTCGGGCGTTGGCGAAGGCGGTTGGCGCCGATGCCAGCGTGCCGATCGGTGTTATTCCGGCCGGTACAGGTAACGTGCTCGCGCGCGAGCTTCCGTTGCCATCGACGCCGATCGCAGTTGCCCAAATGTTGCTCGATGGTCCGGAGACGGAGATTCCCGGGGCGATGGCGGGAAACGAACCCTTCTTTCTAATGACGGGTGTTGGCTTCGACGGTGAGGTCATTGCCGCACTCGACCTCGAGCTAAAGCGGCGCATTGGCAAGGCGGCCTATGTTTGGCCGATCCTGAAAGCCACCTTTCGAAAACCTCGCACGTTTGAGGTTAATGTCGATGGTGAGGTTCACACTGCCAGCTGGTTGGTGGTTGCCAAGGCGAGTCGTTATGCCGGGAGTTTCTTGATCACCCGAGGCGCTTCGGTGCGCAAGGCGGAGCTCTTCGCCGTGCTGTTCCAGGCAACATCGCGGTTCGGCCGCCTTCTGGAGATGATCGCACTGGGGCTCGGACTGCACCACCGGCTGCCGGGTGTGAAGGTACTCTCATGTCGCGTTGTGAGCGTCTCGGAACCCGGCCATGCTGTTCAGATCGATGGCGATGAAGACGGAGAAACACCAGTCACGGTGGAACTCGGCGGGGGGAATTTGCGCATGATTGTTCCGGCGCGCGGCAATGGCTCGGATGCGGCATGAATTGCCAGCTATAAGGGAGCTGCTAAGCCCGAGACGGCCGGCGCCGAGCCAGTCGCATGCGCCGCTTGGGAACCTTGCGGCCCTGCTTGGCAAACAGTGCACTCTCGATGTTGGAGACGAACAACCGCGCGGCGGCCTCCCAACTGTATTCAAGTGCTTTCTCTCGCACGCCATTGCGGCTCAGTTGCAAGGCGTCGCGGGCGGCCTGTGCCAGGTCTTCGGACATGACGCCGGTCCTGCCTGGAGTAATGAGATCGATGGGGCCGGTGACGGGATAGGCTGCAACCGGCAGGCCCGATGCCATGGCTTCCAAAATGACGATACCGAAGGTTTCGGTGCGGCTCGGCATGACAAAGACATCGGCAGACGCATAGCACTCGGCAAGGTCTTCGCCGACTCTCTTGCCGGTGAATGTAGCCTCCGGAAAACGAACCTTGAGCTCCTGCAATTGTGGGCCGTCACCGACGACCACCTTCTTGCCCGGCAGGTCGGCGTTTAAAAACGCATCGATGTTTTTCTCGATCGCCACACGGCCCACGTAGAGGAAGACCGGCTCATCGTCGCCAAATCGCCTGACGGGACGCGGGCTGAAAAGTTCGGTGTCAACACCACGGGTCCAAGACATTATCCGATGGAAACCAAGCTCCTCCAATTCGCGCGCCAAGCTGGGCGTTGCGACCATGGTGCCGGCTCCCGAATTGTGGAAGGGACGCAGAACGGACCAGATCCAGCTTTCGGGAAGATTGAAGCGGCTCGATATGTAATCGGGAAAGCGCGTGTGAAAACTCGTGGTAAACGGGATCCCTTTGCGCAGGCAATGCGAACGGGTCATCCAGCCAAGGGGGCCTTCGGTCGCAATGTGCACGGCATCGGGTTCGATTTCGTGCATGCGCCGACCGATGTAGCCATAGCCCGGCAGGGAAAGGCGAATTTCAGGGTAAGTCGGGCAGGGAACCGTGGTGAATTCCCCCGGCGTCAAGAAGATGATCTCCGCATCCAGCGGTGCTGCTTCTTCGCGCAGCCGTTCATAGGTCCGCACGACACCATTGACCTGCGGTCGCCAAGCATCGGTGGCGACAAGTATCTTCATTCAGGCAGCCTCAAGCTTCGTTTTACCGACAGTGTCCGCGGCCGGTTCCCTTGCGCGGACGACATCAAGCCAGCGGATCAGTTTGAACTCTCCATCATCAGTTTCGCCGATCGCGGTGCAACTTTCCACCCAATCCCCGCAGTTTAGGTAATGGATGTCAGAAAACTGGCGTGAGGCGGCGTGGTGGATGTGCCCGCAGATAACGCCGTTGGCGTTCCTGCGTTTGGCTTCCTTCGACAGCTTGCGCTCGAATTCGCCGATGAAGTTGACCGCCGATTTGACCCGCAGCTTAAGGTAACCTGAAAGCGACCAATAGCCGAGCCCAAGCCGGCGGCGGATGAAGTTGACGGGGGCGTTAGTCCAAAGCGCCAGCTGGTATCCCCTATCACCAAGGAAGGCGAGCCATTTGGCATAACGAACAACGACGTCGAACTCATCGCCGTGCATGACGACATATCGATTGCCGTCGGGCGTTTCGTGGATGGTCTGCATCAGTATGTCGATGCCACCGAACTTCTGCCCGCAGTATTGACGCAAGCCATCGTCATGGTTGCCGGGAATAAAAATCACCCGGGTTCCCTTGCGCACTTTGCGCAGCAGCTTTTGCAGTACATCGTTATGGGACTGCGGCCAGACCGCTCCCCGGCGGATGCGCCAGAAGTCGACGATATCGCCGACGAGGTAGATGGTGTCGGCCTCATTCTCCTTGAGGAAGCCGAGCAATAGCTCCGCCTGGCAGGCGCGCGTGCCAAGATGCACGTCGGAGATGAAAAGCGATCGGTACTTTGGCATGGCTCTGGCTCCCCCTACAGGTCGAAATAGCCTGATCAGCAACGTCTAAATTCAGTTTCCAATGGGTAGGTGTTGAAGATTCAGTTTGCAGGAGTGCGACACCACGATGAGCACACTGTTCATCCACAATCACTTATACCACAGAGTTCTAATCCGCTTTAGTATCACATTTTCAATGTCGAGACCAAGAAACGGGGGCGTGCAACGCTTCCAAAGCCAGTCTTTACAGGCACTTGCCGCTGCTATTAGCAATTCAGTGAGAGCCCTCCAACTAACCTCCTAGTACAGACGAAACGGGAAGTAACGTGTCACGAGTTCAATGAAGCGGCCACTGGTGCGGACCTCCGCTAGAGCGTTGTTGACGTCGGCCTTCAACTGCGGATCGTCCTTGGGGAGGGCGATGGCCATGCCGTCGCCGAAGAACTTGGGTTCGAGAAAGGCACCGCCGCTGAATGTGCAGCATTGTTCCGACGCTGTGCCGTTGATCCAGAACGAGAGGCTGACTGCGTCGCCGAACACTACGTCGACTTCGCCCGCTTTGAGGGCCTCGCGGGCAATGTCGGGATTGTCGAACACGAGGATCCGGCTGCCGCGAAAGAACTGGCGTACATAGGCTTCATGGGCCGTGCCCGAAGCAACCGCGATGCGTTTACCTTCCAAGCCTTCCGGCGTGGCCGTGAGGCCTGTGTTATTCCCGCGCCGCGCAAACCGCCCGGGCGTATGGAAATACCGGTCGGAAAAGGCAACCTTTTGCAAGGCCTGCGCGGTGACGGCGTGCCCGGCGATGACCGCATCGACCTCTGACTTTTGCAACGATGGTAAGAGCTGAGCCCAGGGCCGCTCCGAGACCTCACAGGTAACTTGCAGCTGCAGGCAGATGGCGCGCGCCAGGTCGACGTTGAAGCCAGTCAGGACACCATCCTCGTCATAAAAATTGAACGGTGGGAAGTCACCGGTCGTCAAGAACCGTAAGACGACGCGGCGTACAGCCAAGCCTTCATTGTTTTGAGCGCCCGCCTGCGAACCGGTGGACTGTGCTCTCACCGAAATGTCCGCAGAAATGAGCCCTAATAGAATTGCGACGAGTCCAGCGACAAGTCTCGAATGGCAGCTTGGCAATTTCAATGTTTCCAGGTCCTCGCGTTCGATCGGCCGGCACCGGCGAAAAACGGCGCATTCAGCTACCCGCTGAACTAACTCCTAAGCCGCCGGTAGCCCTTCAGAAAGCGCAACGGCAACTTAACCCCAATATCGATACCGGCGTGGTGGAATTGTGCCGCTCAAGTGGAGGATGACTTTTTGGCCGTTCAAACCTCGCAGCGAGTTGTGTTTTGGGCTCAATCCCGTCCATCACTGCACGGCATGTCCCGGATCTAATTTGCGCGAATTCATGCGTACTTCGGGCCCCTCTTCTCTAACCATGTTGGTTCATGTCACTCACGTTGGGTTCGCGAAACAAGTGGCTATTCAAACATGCGACAGGCATGAACCGGCGGTGGCAAGCGATCTCGCAGCAGATTGTCGGGCGCGCGTCTAAGCCGCCTGATCCCCGGCTCCACCCGGCAGCACACGATGGGCTGATTGGAGAACGCTGCGAATTCCTTCGGATGTCCGCAAAGTCGTTGCACTTGGCGCCACTGTTTCGCTCCGGGGCCGTGCTGTCGGTTGTGCGCATTGTTGGCGCGGGGCTCAGTCCGGTCTCGTTCCTGCCGATGTTTATCGCCCTGATCGGTGTGCCGTTCTCGAGTCTCACGATCTTGCGGTGCGAGGCGCTTGTCTTGTTCCTCAAGGGGCGTGGTAGCAAACCCACGCCATCGTCGCCCATGGACGCGGCGTCTCTGCCTGAGGTGCTTCCCAAGTATGTGGTCCTGGCGCCGCTGTACAACGAAACAAAGGTGATTGGACAGCTGCTCGAAGGGCTTGGCGCACTCGATTTTCCAGCGGACCGCTTGCTGATTTCGCTCATTGTTGAAGCGTATGATACTCGGACTTAAGCCGCGGTCGGGCGACACGTTCTTCGACCCAATGCGCGGGTTGTGGTCGTGCCACAGGGTCAGCCACGAACTAAGCCGCGCGCACTGGACTACGCCTTCGCCAACGCGATCGGCGATTATGTCGTTGTGTCCGATGCGGAGGATCTACCGCATCTCAATCAGTTGCGGGACGCAGTGGCGGTGCTTCTCGCAGATCCTGATATGACCGGCTGTGTTCAGGCCCGGTTGCATATCTACAACAACAACCGGAGCTTGCTGACGCGACTATTCACAATCAAATATAACGAACTGATTGGCGCGATTCTGCTCGCCCTGGAGCACTTTGGAATGCCGATTCCGCTCGGAGGAACGTCAAACCATTTCCCACGGCGTGTGTTGGAACGGGCGGGCGGCTGGGACGCGCACAATGTCACCGAAGACGCGGACGTCGGAATTAGGCTTGCCCGACTGGGCTATGAAGTGCGCTTCGTTTCCTCGACGACCTGGGAGGAGGCACCGCGATCGTTGCGCGTCTAGATAAAGCAACAGACGCGCTGGCTGAAGTGCTGTATGCAGCACATACCTGATTCACAAGCGCGATTCAGCCAGGCTTTGGCAGGAACTAGAAGCTTATCGGTTTGCCGGATTCCAAGTGTTGATGGCCGGCATGACGCTGACTACCTTGGTGCACCCGTGATTCTACGCGATACTTGTATACAGTTTTCTCTACGGTGACGGTGTTGCGGTCGACCAATCGCCCGCGGAAGGTTGGCTCTTTGAGCTCGGCGTCTTCAATCTCCTTTCCGGCTACCTATCGGCGATGGCGCTCGGTGTATTTACGGTTTCAACCGGCAACCGGAGGCTTGCCTGGCAAGTCGTGGGGATGCAGATGTTCTGGATGACGATATCCATTGCCGGCTACCGGGCGCTATGCCAGGCGGCATTCGCGCCATTTCTTCGGAAGAAGACACCGCATGACCGCCGTCGAAGTGGACCCGTGAATGCTGAGGATTAACCGCACCACGCCAGCCCGATCGGCAGGGCTAAGCGAGCGCAGCAGTTGCTACCCTTTTCCAATGGCCGCGAATTAGCGACGGCGACCGCCGCCTTGTGGTCCGCCGTGTCCGCCCCCCGGAGGTCCAGAACGCTGATCCTTGTGCCGGAAGTTGATGCGTCCCTTGGTCAAGTCGTAGGGCGTCATCTCGATCGTAACGCGGTCACCCGCTAGAATGCGGATACGGTTCTTCTTCATTCGGCCGGAC
>DAOUZE010000126.1 GCA_030665765.1 Filomicrobium sp. | reverse complement strand
TCCGGCCAGCTATGCCGCCTCTGCCGCGCCGAGTCGCGGACGTGAGTATCACGAGCCAGAGTGTCCGACGCGCAGTCCGTTTCAGCGCGATCGGGATCGCATTATTCACTCGACGCCATTCCGGCGGCTTTTACACAAGACACAGGTGTTCGTTTACCATGAAGGCGATCACTACCGGACGCGTTTAACGCACTCGCTGGAGGTGGCGCAGATTGCCCGGACCATAGCCCGGCAGTTGCGGCTTGACGAGGATCTCGCAGAGGCTTTGGCGTTAGCACACGATCTGGGGCATTCACCGTTCGGGCATGCGGGTGAGCGTGCGCTTGCTCGGCTCATGGCCGACTATGGTGGTTTTGATCACAATGCTCAGTCGCTAAAGGTAGTGATGCGGTTGGAGCGCAAATACCTAAGATTCGACGGTCTCAATCTGACTTGGGAAACCCTGGAGGGATTGGCTAAACACAATGGCCCGATCAACGACAGTCATGGCTCGGCGGTTGCCAAGGTGGCAAGGCTGCTGGAACATTGGAGGTCACTGCAACTTGAGCAACATGCCAGCGCGGAAGCACAAGTCGCGGCGCTTGCCGATGATATAGCTTATGTCTCGCATGACACCGATGACGGGCTGCGCGCGGGGTTGCTGGAAATGAGCGATTTGGAGTGGGCTCCTTTCGCTGAAAGCATTGCCCAGCGCGTCTTTCAGGGTGGTGGGCCGTCCGAGACGTCTCGCAGAATCTATGAACTCACCCGGGCAATGATCACGATTATGATCAGCGATTGCGTTGCCGAGACCCGGCAGCGGTTGAGGGAATTGGCGCCGGAGGGGCCAGACGATATCCGCGAGGCCGGACAGCCGGTGGTAGCGTTTTCGGACCAGGTTGCTGGGGATATGGGGGATCTGAAGGCGTTTTTGTTTCAGCGAGTCTACCGGCATGAACGGGTGTTGCACATCATGGGCGATGCCGAGCGCGTCGTTGAAGAGTTGTTTATGCGCTATTTGAGCGAACCAGCGCTGTTGCCGGCGGCTTGGCAAGCCTATCTCGATGGGCTGGACGGGCGGCGGCTTGCCAGATTTGTGGCGGATTTTGTTGCTGGCATGACTGACCGGCTGGCGATTGCCGAACACAGGCGCCTGTTTGACGCGACGCCGGAATTGCGATAGCGCCAGCGCGGTCCAAGCCGCACGTAGACGAAAAGCGGGATCATGCGGCGTGGGAACGCCGGCGATCCGCCGGCCGATCATTTTGAGGTTCGTCACACATGAACGTGTTTGCCCATGTCGAAGGGCTAATCAAGGCATCGCTTGAGGCCATGCAGGCCGATGGCGAGTTGCCATCAGATATGGACGTTTCGGGCATCGAGGCGGAAACGCCTCGTGATAAGAGCCACGGCGACGTCGCGACCAACGCCGCTATGGTACTGGCGAAAAAGGCTAAGATGAAGCCGCGGGATATCGCTGAAAAGCTGAAGCAGCGGATCGAGGGTGACGCGGATGTGGAGAAGGCCGATGTCGCCGGACCCGGCTTTCTCAACCTGACGTTCCGTCCGGAGTTCTGGCACGCGACGGTGTTCAGCATTCTTGATGATGGGGCCGTCTATGGACGCGCTAATCTGGGCGGTAACGCCAAGATGAACGTTGAGTACGTCTCCGCCAATCCTACCGGACCGATGCATGTCGGGCATTGCCGTGGCGCGGTTTTTGGCGATGCGCTGGCTCGGTTGCTTGAATTCGCCGGCTATGACGTAACGCGGGAATACTACATTAATGATGCGGGTGGGCAGGTCGACGTTTTGGCGCGCTCGGCCTTCCTGCGCTACAGGCAAGCGCTGGGCGAAGACATTGGCGAAATCCCGCAGGGGCTCTATCCGGGTGACTATTTGATGCCGGTCGGCGAGGCGCTGGTGAGGGAGCAAGGGGATGCTCTACGAGAGCTCGACGAAGCTCAGTGGATGCCGATTGTTCGGGCCAAGTCGATCGATATGATGATGGACATGATCCGCGAGGATTTGGCGGCGCTCAACATCAATCACGATGTCTTCTTTTCAGAGGCGTCTCTGCAAGCGAGCGGGCGTAACCTGATTAAGGAAGCAGTCGATGCGCTAAAGTCGAAAGGCCTCATTTACCAGGGTGTATTGCCAAAGCCCAAGGGGCATGATGATGGCGAGTGGGAAGAGCGCGAGCAGACGTTGTTCCGCTCCACCGAGTTCGGTGACGATGTTGACCGCGCGATCGCTAAATCCGATGGAAGCTACACCTATTTCGCAGGGGATATCGGTTATCACTTCGACAAACTGCAGCGCGGTTTCGTACATCTGATCAACGTCTTCGGGGCGGACCATATCGGCTATATTAAGCGGATGAAGTCGGCGGTGGCGGCGCTGTCAGATGGCCAGGCGGAATTCGACATCAAGGTGTGCCAGCTGGTGAAGCTATTCCGGGCCGGAGAACCGGTGCGGATGTCCAAACGCGCGGGGACATTCGTAACGTTGCGTGATGTCGTCGAAGAGGTTGGCCGCGATCCGGTCCGCTTCATGATGCTGTACCGTAAAAACGATGCATCGCTGGATTTTGATTTCGCCAAAGTGACCGAGCAGTCAAAAGATAATCCAGTGTTCTACGTGCAGTATGCCCATGCGCGGGCTGCATCGGTGTTCCGGAATGCCGCCGAGGCGTTCAATGGGCTTGATACGTCGACGGATGCGCTGCGCGCGGCCGATCTGAGGCAGCTGACCGATCCGGGTGAAATTGAGCTCATTAAGATGCTTGCCGCTTTTCCGCGGCTCATCGAAGGAGCAGCACGCGCTCATGAACCGCATAGGCTGGCGTTCTATCTGTACGAAGTCGCCAGCGCCCTCCACGCGCAGTGGGCCAGAGGCAATGATTCGCCACAATTACGCTTTATCGCCCAAGGGGATGTGGGGTTGACTATTGCTCGATTGGCAATGATTGCAGCTACGCGACAGGTGATATCTTCCGGGCTTGACTTGCTTGGTGTCGAGGCGCCGGACACGATGCGCTAGACTCTGATTCGGAGATGTTGCCGCGAGGCACGGACGGGTTCCGCACGGACGGGATTGAGGGGTGCGCTATAATGTCTAATTCTCAAGGTCGATTGCCGCCGGGGTATCCCCAGCAGCCAGCGCACCCTGATGACCGCCATCTGGATCCGAACCAATACCCGCAGCATCCAGCACAACCGTATTACCCGCCTCAATCGACCCACGATCAATCGGCTCAACAGCCGCAGTCATGGCCGCCCCCGGAGCCACAGCCCAACTGGGGCCAGCAACCCTATGGAGCGGAAGAAGCGCCGCACGGCGGACAGCACTGGCACGATGGGCAAAATGGTTATGGGCAGCAGCCAGCTCCGGCGCAGTCCGGCTATCCGCTGCAGCCGCCATCTGAACAAGCTTATCAAGATCCGTTTGCTCAGCCACGGCAGGATCAGTTTCCAGCGAGCTATGCTCCGTTGCCTCCGTCGGCGGACCCCTACCGCCACCCAAACGAACCCAGCGCTGTTGCCGATGACCCCTATTCTCATCCGACGCTCGGTATCGGCAACCCAGAAAACGGTTTTGCTGGGCTGGCAGGACATCAGCCTGTAAGCCCCTACGTTCAGACGGAGGGACACGATCTGAGCGCTGATCCGCAGTTGCGTGGACCCGCCTTCGAGGATTGGCCGGCGCCCACGCAGCCTGAACATGGCGAATTCGCACTACCGACATTGCCCGGCCAATCGTATCCCGGACCGGATACAACGGCCTATCCTCATGCGGACCCGCACGGTTACGCAGGCGCTGGCTCGGCGTCGGGATATTTGCCCCATCCTCAGGATGCCGCCAGTTTCGCGGCTCACGATCAGTGGTCGAATACTGCCCTGCAGCAAGCGGAGGCGGGGAATGCGGAAGCTGGGTATCAGCCTAGTCCGTATGGCGCCGGCCACGCGCCGCAGGAGCTTAGTGCCGGCTGGCATCAGGGACAGGGTGGTGATCCCTATGCCCAAGCGCCGAACGGCGCGCCCGACGCCTATGGGCAGTCGATTGCGCCATCACTATCCGCGTACGGTCAAGATGTCGCCGTCAACAACGACGCTGAATACGAAGACGATGAGGAAGATGACGCCCCGCGTTCCACCATGTCCCGCATGACCATGGTGGTCGGTGCGCTGGTGGGTGCCATCGTCGTCGGTGCCGGTCTTGCCTACGGCTACAAGACGTTTGTTGGAGGCGACGCGAAGATTAGCTCCGGCCCACCGGTCGTACGTGGTGATGGACGAGCCAACAAGGCTCGGCCGGCTGATCCCGGCGGGCGTAAATTCGAACATGGCGATTCCAAAATGATGGGTCGTCTTAGCGAGGAAGGCCGCGCCAAAGCTACGCGTAACGATGGCGGAGCGCGACGTGTGCCGACGATGATGATCGGGCGCGATGGTCGTGTCGTGACTCAAGGAGCTGCGCCGGTGCCATCGGGAGCGCCTCCCAGCCAGCCGGTCGTGTCGGTGCCGGGGCTGACGGTAGTCGACGGTTTTGCCGCGCAACGGAAGGCCCAGCAGCAGCGGCCTACGGCAGGCAAGCCAATCGTTGTCACTCCGCCAAAGACAGCGGGCAGTGCGCTGTCACCGGTCCGCCCAGCCGTCGTCAACAAGCAGCCGGCTCCGCCGGCTGTACAGCCCAAACCGCAAGTTCCTAAGACGGTCGCTCAGGCGCCGCCGCCGAAAAGCGTGCCGACAACGAAGCCTCAACAGCCAAAAACAAAGGCAACACCGCGCGCGTCATCGGGTGGTAACGGTTATGTCGCCGTGCTCGCTTCGGTTCCGGTGTCTGGTAGCAGCCGGCTTGATGCTCTGAAGACATTCGCGGATATTCAGCAGAAATACGGTACTGTATTGAGCAATCGGACGCCCGATGTGCGGGAAGCCAATCTTGGAGCCAGAGGCCGCTATCACCGTTTGATGGTCGGACCGCCATCGTCGGCCGAGAACGCCAATTCGCTTTGCAAGGAGCTGAAGAGCGCCGGTTATCCGAGTTGTTGGATAACGGCCTACTGACCCTCTTTGGCAATGCGATCTCGTATCATCACCGGGCTTGCCGGACCCGAACTCAGCCTTGACGAGAAGGCTTTCCTCGCCAGCGTACAGCCGGCGGGGATCATTCTTTTTGCGCGCAACTGCGGGTCGCAGGATCAAATCCGCCGGCTGGTGGCCGAGTCGATTGCCGCGGTTGGCGCCGATGAGGTGCTAGTCCTGATCGATCAGGAGGGCGGACGCGTGCAACGGTTGCGCCCGCCTTTAGGCCGCAACCTGCCGACCGCGCGGGCATTTGGCCAGCTCTACGAAACCGATGCCGATACGGCGGTCAAAGCCGCTCAGCTGGTATTCCAGCTGCTTGCCGCGGACTTGAGGGAATTGGGGATCAATACCGACTGTGCGCCGGTTCTCGATGTGCCAGTTGAGGGCGCGCACGGGATTATTGGCGACAGGGCCTATGGGACCACTGTCGCTCCGATCGTGGCGCTCGGTCGGGCGGTAGCCGAAGGTCTGATGGCCGGTGGCGTGGTGCCCGTTATCAAGCATGTTCCCGGTCATGGGCGAGCTGACTGCGACAGTCATTTGGCGTTGCCGGTGGTCGGCGAAAGCCACGAAGTTCTTAGGCAAAGCGATTTTCTGACTTTCCGTGGTTTAGCCGATCTTCCGGCGGCAATGACCGCTCATGTCGTCTACAAGGCGATCGATGCGAATGCCCCGGCAACAACCTCGCCGTGCGTGATCGCAGACATCATTCGCGGGGAAATCGGGTTTGATGGGCTTTTGATGAGCGATGATTTGTCCATGAAGGCGCTGGCTGGGCCAATGAAGGCGCGTGCTGAGGCAACAATCGCGGCGGGTTGCGATTTGGTTTTACACTGTAACGGTGATATCAGCGAGATGACCGCTGCCGCGGCTGGGACTCCTGTTCTGGACGGTCCGGCATTGGACCGGTTTGCGCGGGCCTGGGCGGTGACGCAAGAGGTCCGAGGCTTCGATATCAGCGAAGCTGAAGCGGCATTATCTCTGGTTTTGGCGTCAGGTTCGGCTTGAGTACTTGTCTGTGGTAGTTGTCGTGTTCGCGTGACTTCCTAGCGAATCGAGGCAATCTGCCAGCGATGACAACCGACGATAAAAAAGATCAAACGCGCGACCAAGACTCGGCGTGGGACCAGGCGGAGCGGCTTGAGGACAGGTCCGAGTTGGATGCTTTGACCGTTGACGTCGACGGTTTCGAAGGCCCCCTCGATCTCTTGCTGGCGCTGGCTCGGACGCAAAAGGTCGACCTTGCGAGCATTTCGGTTCTGGCGCTGGCGGAGCAATACCTCGAATTTATTTGCCAAGCGCAGCGTCTCAAGTTGGAGGTGGCTGCCGAATACCTGGTGATGGCGGCCTGGCTGGCGTTCCTCAAATCGAAATTACTGCTGCCCAAAGACGACAAAGCCGATGATACGGCCAGTGCTGAAGAGATGGCGCAGCGGTTGGCTTTTCGCCTGATGCGGCTCGAGGCTATGCGGGAGCAGGCCGCCAAGCTGATGACGCGGGCGCGGTTGGGACGTGATGTATTCGCGCGGGGGATGCCTGAAAAGGTGTCGACCATCCGGCACCGGGCCTGGAGCGCGGAGATCATCGATTTGCTGCAAGCCTACACCTCGACGCGGCAACGGACGATCAAGACCGTTCATACGGTCAAGGCGCGAAAGGCCTGGTCTATTAAGCAGGCGCGCGGACAACTACAGCGTCTGATCGGCCAGGCGGTGCCTGGGCATTGGTCGGAGTTTGACAGTTTTCTGAAGCAGTTCCTTATCGGCGAGGAGGACGAGGTTCGTACTGTCCGCGCCAGTTCGTTTGGGGCAACTCTTGAATTGGCCCGCGAGGGACTTGTCGAGCTGCGCCAGGATGGTCCGTTTCAGCCGATCTACATGCGCCGGCGCGACGATATGGAATGGGAACCGGTTGAATGACTGTGAGCGACAAGCCTGAACGTCAAAGCGGCCCACCCAAGCTTCGCCTGGTCAGTAGCGACGGACAGAATTCCGAATTTACTGCCGACGATGCCGAAGCGGCCTCTGTAGCTGTTATCGAGGAGCAGGAAGCCGAGCCAACGGGGGGCGCATCCATAGATCAAATCCACGTCGCCGAGCGGTTGCAAGACCAGCAGCAAATGTTGCGCATCCTGGAAGCCGTGTTGTTTTCGACTACGCAGTCGATGAGCGTGACAAAGCTCGCCGAGTTACTGCCGGCGGATGCAGATCCACTTCCGTTGCTAATGGAATTGCAGGAGCGCTACGCGGGTGCTGGGATCAATCTCGTGCGGGTGGCGGGGAAATGGGCTTTTCGGACCGCGCCCGATCTTGGCTATCTGCTCAAACGGGAGATGGTCGATGAGCGGCGTCTTTCCAAGGCGGCACTGGAGACGCTGGCGATCATCGCCTATCACCAGCCGGTCACACGCGCTGAGATCGAGGCGGTCCGGGGTGTTTCGACATCAGCGGGGACGCTCGATATCCTTCTTGAAACGCTTTGGATCAGGCCGCGCGGCCGCAGGCGGGCTCCGGGACGCCCGTTAACCTATGGTACGACAGATCAGTTTCTTGAACATTTTGGTATAGATAGTGTAGGGGACCTGCCGGGTCTTGGTGAACTGCGTGGCTCCGGCCTTTTGACCTCGCAGTTGCCACCGGACTTTTCAATTCCGCAGCCGCATGACGTTGCTGCTCTCATGCCCGATGAGTTGCCGTTGGAGGACGATGACGAGGCGCAGGGGGGGCTTGACCTCGACGAGGAGAACGAAAGCGAAGTCGAGGAAGAGGATGGCGAGGTCTTGCGAGAGACGGCGGGGCCCGATAAGCCGGAGCCTTCGTCAGGCTAATGCTCGACGCCGCAGCCATGCGGGCCAGCAGCTTCTCAAGGCTGCACCGATAATGCACAGAAGGGCAAACTGATTGCAGTGGCGCGAGTGGATCTCCCGGCAACTGGAAACCAAACCAGCCGAGCTGACCGAGGAAACCGGCGCGCGCGCGGTGGTTACGTTTGCGGCCCGTCTGACGTTTGAGGGGGTCGAGCGCCGCTATGGGACTTATTACGCGTTGCATCAGGTCGATTTGGACATCTCACCAGGTGAAGTCGTTTGCCTCCTGGGGCCTTCGGGATGCGGAAAGACGACACTGCTGCGCATCGCCTCAGGTGTCGAGAAACCGTCCGCTGGCCGGGTTTTGATCAATGACCGCGAGGTGGCGGGTCCCAATCGCTTCGTGCCTCCCGAGAAACGGTCGGTTGGTCTGATGTTTCAGGATTTCGCGCTGTTCCCGCATCTTTCCATATTGGAAAACGTCGCGTTTGGTCTCAAGGCGTCGCCGCGCGCGGAGGCTTTGCGAGAGGCGACGGCGGTGCTGTCGAGGGTGGGGCTGTTGAAGTTTGCGAACGCCTATCCGCACACGCTTTCGGGTGGGCAGCAGCAACGCGTGGCGCTGGCCCGGGCGATCGTACCGCGGCCGTCAGTTATGCTGATGGACGAGCCATTTTCCGGTCTCGACGTGCAATTGCGCGATGCGATGCAAGAACAAACCCTGGCGCTGCTGCGCGAAACACGGGCGACGTCGTTGATTGTGACGCATCACCCGGAGGAAGCCATGCGGCTCGGCGATCGTATCGCCGTGATGCGAAATGGGCGGATTATTCAATTGGGGCAGGCGGAGGATCTTTACGATCAGCCCGCAGATTTGTTCGTCGCCCGGATGTTTTCTGAGATTAATGAGGTCGGTTATCCGGTCGCTGACGGGCAGATCGAGACGCCGCTGGGGCGGTTGCAGGCTTCAGACGCTTTGTCGCAAGGTGACAACGCCGTTGTTTGTATTCGGGAGCGGGGGATAGAGCTGAAACCGGTTGGTCAGGGGCTGCCGGGCCGTGTCCTGCATGTCCGCTTTCTGGGTGATATCGACCTTCTAGAGATTGGCGTGCAAGGGTTTGAAGCGCCGCTTCGGGTGCGCACCCCACATTATGCGCAGTGGGCAAAGGGCGCGGAAGTTGGCGTCGAGATCGATGCGGCGCGGGTTCTGATCTTTCCTGAGAATGGCGACCCTGTCTAAAATCAAAGACTTATCGTGGCTTTTGGGAGGCACGGATGCTTGCCGGCTCTCAGGCATTCATGCGATAAATATAGGAAGATCTTGCGATTTCATGCCATGATCGCATCTATACAGTTGTGATTATCGCAACAAGAGCATGAAACGCGCAGCTTCCGCTGCAGAGGAGTTTATAGCTTA
>DAOUZE010000116.1 GCA_030665765.1 Filomicrobium sp. | reverse complement strand
CGTAGTAATCTGCTACGGCCGATGCCTCTGAACGAGGAGCAAACCAATCGGCCACTTTCTGACCCAAGCCGCGTAGCGGTTCATAGAGCTCCGGCCATGAACCTGCAGTATGCGATTTCTCGACCATCGCTACCTCCATTTCAGTTTGGATAATCCGTCGGGAAGTTGGGACCTTTGCAGAAGTTTAACGTTGATTTTGATCAATCCACGCTTCCTCACGTTTCGACGGCTTGCCGGAAGGCCGGTGTGAGCGACGCGACGTATTATAATTGGCGCAAGAAGTTTGGTGGCATGGGGCGCTCTCAGATCTCGGAGATGAAGTCTCTCGAGAAGGAAAATTATCGCCTGAAGAAGATCGTGGCAGATCTTGAGCTGGACAAGCTGATTCCTCAAGGAGAGCCTTGATTTTTTAAAACCCAAGGCCTGAAGCCTGACGAAATCAGAGACGCTGTCGTCCACACACGCCAGAAGCTTGGCACGTCGGAACGGCGCACCTGCCGGGTGGTTGGACTTGCTCGCAACACCCTACAATACAAGCCTGCCTCGAAGGACGATGTTGAACTGCGCCTAGCCCTGATCCGGCTGGCCAAACAGTATGGCCGGTACGGCTATCGCAAGGTTGGTGAACTGCTCGGCGCCGAAGGTTGGCATGTGAACCGCAAGAGGATCGAACGGCTTTGGCGCGAAGAAGGGCTGCAGCTGCCGCACAGACACAAGAAACGCAAACGGCTCTACCAGCACGACGCCTCGGTGATCCGGCTGCGGGCGAAGTACCCCAACCACATTTGGTCGGTCGATTTAGTGCACGACAAGCTGAGCAACGGCCGACCCTACAAGATGCTGACCGGTATCGATGAATACACACGTGAGGCATTGAGTGTCGCGGTTGTGCTGAATATGGGTTTGGCCGATGTGCTTGAGGCGCTTTACCCGCTTCTGTTGAAGCGTGGCAGGCCGACCAATATTCGTTCAGACAATGGCCCGGAGTTCACGTCAGCGCAGTTCCTAGACTGGCTCACACGCGCTGGCATTCAGCCCATCCAGATCTATCCGGGGTCGCCCTGGGAGAACGGATATAATGAGCGCTTCAAGGGCACGCTGCGGCGCGAGGTGTTCAAAGCCGAGTGGTTTGCAACGACCCGGTAGGCACAGATCGTGATCAATCAGTGGCTCCGCCAATACAATCACGTGGGACCGCATGAGGCCCTCGGCATGCGCGCACCGGTGTCAGAAACAATCCAGAGAACCACCTATTAAGATGCTCAGACGAAGGGGGCTTTACAGGTCTGTGCCTTATAGATTTGGTTGATGACGCGACGTCTGCAGACATGACCTAAACAGCTGAATTGGCAAATAGCGTATTGACCAACCGCGCTCGCAGGTAGCGCTACTGCTGCGAGCGCATCATCGGCTTCGCTGCTCTTGATCCAAGTTTGCCCTCAGTAACGAGCGTCGGGTGCTGGCTCGCCGACGCTGGTTGCCCGCCGGATCTTGGTGGTCCCTATAAGTTACCAGCCGATCAGATTGGCCGCAAAACGGATCGCGGTTCCCACAGCTCTTGGGGCGACAAGCCGGCGCAAAAGAATTGTATTATTACACGACCCTAGGCTTCATCGGTTTAGGCTGCGATGCGTTGTGGTCGTGCCATATTAGCCACTTGTACAGCAAAAGAACTCAAGCTGCGAATAAGCATTCAATTCGCACCGAATGCCAGTGCTATGCCCCTTCCACTAACCATTTTGACTCGGGGGCGGTTCTGATGCGGGGTAACGATCAACTGCGGATTAGTAACGAGGGCCTCGACCTCATCCGCCATTTCGAGGGTTGCTATACTACCAAGTACACTTGTCCGGCCGGCGTATGGACGATCGGCTACGGCCATACGCGCAGCGGGATCGAAGAAAGTCCGATTACGCGGGAGCGCGCTGACCAACTCCTGATCGAGGACATGCCGATCTACGAGGCCGAGATCAAAAGCATGGTGACCGTCCAGCTGCGCCAGCATGAGTTTGACGCCCTCGTATCGCTTGCCTTCAATGTCGGTGGCACCAAACTTGCCAGATCCAGAACTATCGCGGAACTGAACGCCGGCAATCTCAACCAGATGAAAGTGGAATGGGCCGAATGGCGCAAGGCCGACGGTGTCGTCATGCCGGGCCTTGTGCGCCGCCGAGATGCTGAAATTGACATGTTCTCCGGCATTGACTGGCGCGACAACGACCTAAAACAACCTCAGGTCGTCGACGATCCGCTGCCCGCACCCGAAGCTGGCCCCGCGATTCGCGTCGGAACCCGCCACCCCGAGGTTCCCCAGATCAAGGCGGCCCTGCGCCATATGGGCTATCAATTCGACGAAGAGAGCTACTTCAGCGGTGCTGTAGCGGAAGCACTAGAGAGGTTCCAGAAGGACCGCGGCCTGCGCGCCGACGGTGTCATTGGCAGAAAGACCGCGCAAGCTCTTCTCGACTCTCTCAAGAGCGCCAATGATGCAACACCGAGTATGTCCGCACCGCAGGCCAGTACCACCTCGTTCCCGAATGGCACCGATGCGCCGGCGAGCCTGCAGAGCCTGGTCGCCGGCCTCACAGGCACGAATGCTGACAACAATTTACTTGGAACGGGTTTGCAGATTTTAGGCGAAAATCCAAAACTTAAAGAACTCTCCGCGTTGATTCCCGCGCTGATCGGCGCCACTCAGGGCCAGCAGACCAACTCTGCGGCCGGCAGCAGCAACGATGTTGCGGCGGGCCTGCAGAGCCTGGTCGCCGGCCTCAACGCCACGAATATTGGCAACAATTTACTTGAAACGGGTTTGCAGATATTAGGCAATAATCGAAAACTCAACGAACTCTCCACGTTGATCTCCGCGCTGATCAGCGCCACTCAGCACCAGCAGACCAACTCTACGGGCGGCAGCAGCAACGATGCCGCGGCGGGCCTGCAGAGCCTGGTCGCCGGCCTCACCGGCACAAATATTGACAAAAACTTACTTGGAGCGGGTTTGCAGATTTTGGACGAAAATCCAAAACTCAAAGAACTCTCCACGTTGATCCCAGCTCTGATCGGCGCCACTCGGGGCGAGCAGACCAACGCTACGATCGGCAGTATCATCGATATCGCTGGCACCGCGGCATCGATTTTCTTCCCCGCGGCCGGCCCGATCATCGGCCTTGCAAAGACCTTTGCCGGCGAGCTCTTCCGTGACGGCAGGATCCAGAAGTCCGAGTACGATGAAGTAATGCGATCCATCGATCAAATGGAGAGCGCCCTGACGCTGATGACCACACAGGCCCAGCGCGGTCATCAAAACGTTATGCAGATGAACCACACCCAGGTCACCAACACGGCGATAGCCAACGGCTGGGTCACCAATTCATCGACAACGGAGGGACCAGCACAGTGACCCGCCTACAAAAGAAAAAGGTAGGTGCCGCAGTACTAAGCGCAAGCCTGCTGCTGTCCCTCGTCACCGGCTGCACGCAAAATGCCTCGAGCCTCCTAGGCCCGGCAACGGCATCCGATCCAGCTGTTGCCGTTACAAAAACCAGTGCCGCGACCTGTAGTCTGATGAGCTCGGGCCTGCAGTTGCCGATAAGGGTCGACGCCGCTTTGTTTGAGCATAAGGACCCCAAGGTTCGTGAGACCGTAAAGAAAATCACAGCCACCAATGTCGCCCATCAATGCGCCTGCATCGACCATATTCCCGGCATGACCCCGGAGCGCCGCGCGGCTGCGCTCAAGCAGTGCCAATAAATGTTCCCAGTCAACACTCACGGGACAGATTGAGATGACGGGCTTCTCGGAGCGTTGTGAAGATTTCCATGTTCAGCAGCTCGTTTCTGAGTTTCGAGTTGAAGCACTCGCAATAGCCTTTTTTCCAAGGACCGCCAGGCTCGATATAAGCGTCCTGACGCCGGTCCGAGCAAGCCAGCCTCGCAGGTTCTTTGCGATGAACTCGGGCCCATTGTCGGAACGAATATGTTCAGGCGGGCCGTGTTCGACGAAGATATCAGCGAGACAGTGCACCACGTCGTCCGAACCTAGACGTCGTGCGACGACAATCGCTATTGAACGGCGCGCTGTGTCCTGCGATGCCCAAATTCACCTAGAATGCACTTCTTATTTTTCTTCAACATTGCAGCCTCTTAGGCGATCAATACGCCTCCGCGGGTAAATGGCTGAACATAATAGATTCAATGACCATTTGCAGGGGCGCTCGAAGCTAGACAGCGCGATGCGTGGCACAGCCCGTTGACCGCGTAAGGTACCCCTTCATCAGTGGGCCGGTGGCCACGCAACTGGCTCCGCCGGTCAGTTATCCTTGAAGAGAGTATTGGGATGCTTTTTCGCCGCACGCGTTCTATCCAAGGCGCTGCGCGGGCGTAGCTCAATGGGAGAGTGGCGGCTCTATCTAGCCGTAGTCAGAGGTTCGATTCCTCTCGCCCGCCCCATATCCTCAGTCGTTTGGGGCTTCGTGAAAGTTAAATTTCGAGGATCCTGGCTCCAAGCATCAAGTTCGATACCTGGAACGTTCCCATTGTTGGCTGACCCTGCTTTGGAACGATCCGGCGGCCTTACCGTGTCGTTGAGGTGCAATCTCGTCATGAGCGAGCCGTCGGTCATTGCCACGTACCGGCTATCAAGTCGTCACACAGTCGCCAGTGCTTCTCAACGCTGGCGTCACACTTGTTTGCGCATTGCCGCTTTCTCATTACGTTCCAGCGCCATGACCAAGCTAAGAGAGATGCCGGCGCTGTGGAAGGTGGAAGAGATCCCAGGCGGCTATCGTGTCAATGATGCTGAGGGGAAAGCTGTTGCGTATTGCTATGGCCTAGACCCCAGGGAATTACCCGCTGCAGGCCATCTCAGACTGACGAGAGATGAGGCCAGACGTGTCGCTTCGAATATCGCGGAGCTGCCCGACCTTTTAAGTTCAGGGAATAGCAAAGAGGATGACCAGGGGTAGGTAAGAGGAGCAGGACACAGACGCACTCGTGTCTCCACAAAATGATTTCGTGACTGTTAGCCGGGTAACAGCCAGCCCGCTTGGCGATCGACACATTCGGTTCATAGCAACACGAACATTTTATGGTGGAGGGTTGGATGTCAGAACCCACTTTTACATTCCGAAATGCATTCTATAGCGGTCTCGCATTTGGGCTGATCTTCGGGCTCTGGGTCGGCTTCGTAAATGGCTGGCTGCCACCATCGAATCTCGACAACTCGATCGCACTCGCCTGCGCCATTCTTTTCAGTGGCGGTCTCTTTGGTTTGTTCACGGGCTTGTTTGCAAGCTCCGCAATTTTACCGAAGGCGCGAAGTATATATCTTGCGTCAGAAGAGGTAATTGTGCGCACCGGCGTGGCAAATCACTTCCTCAACCTCGAGGCGCGCGGCGGAAGGCTGGCGCTTACAAGCTCGCATCTCATTTTCAAGCCCCATAATATTAACCTGCAGCAATGCGAACTACGGATACCTCTCACCAATATTGCCAACGTTGAAGCAAGTCGCACCTGGGGCATTATTCCAAATGGTTTGGTCATACACTTGAATTGTGGCACCCGAGAAAAGTTCGTTGTCAACAATAGTAGTGCATGGGCCAAACTACTAAAGTGAGCGTCCGCGAACCGGATAGGCTTACTCGGGCTGGCGATACCGCCACGGGAGCAACTCAGTGATGCGATTGACCTTGTGGTCAGTGATACGGGTAAAGACATCGGTCGGCCAGGCGTCGGATCGACGTCGTTGAGCTCGGCTGTCACGTTCAGCGTATAGACAACGGCCGCCGACTTGCCGCCGGTGTCGTCGCATCGCGCAGGCTGCCAAATACTAACGGCTCTCAATTTCCTCTCGGTCTTCCAGCCGCTCTACTTTCGCGGCCATCTTCGGAACAAGCCGTACGCGATCTCTTTCTGTTTTACACTGCAATAGCCAGACCGTTTCATGGGGCTTTGACTGTTCTGCATCACGCTTTGCGCTGATAGGATTTTCACACGTGAAACCCTGCTTGCGGACCTGCGCAGCGACGATCCCACTCGGCGCTTCTTCTTCCGCAGTTGCGACCTGACTTGGCGTCGGGAACGTGCAAAGCAAAGTCACAGATGTGATCGCAACTGCCAAGGCGCTGAACACACACAGCGGCTTTCCAGAAAAGGTCGGGAGCGAGTTGCCCTTCTCTTCGTATCTTTTCTTTGCGCTGCGTCGGTAGACATAGAGGACGATAGCCACGCAAAAGACTATTCCAAGGACAAGCCACCATATTTCCGCTACGTAATCCATAATTACGACATCCGAAATTTCATCGCTTCACCTGCGAGACAGAAACGTCGCCGCCTCACGCCGTTTGACTTTGCCCTTTCGCCAGCGCAGTTCGAAGTTTCTCCTCCTGTTCGTTTGAAAGAGAAGTTTGGAGCACGCGCGGTTTAAAGGGTTGGATTTCGGGCAGGACTTTGTCAGGGGTTGAACTCTTCACTAAGAGAAAGAGTGCCGAGGAGTCCTCCGGGATGGTCTCTCCGAGCTTTTTGATGAAGTCGTCGTTAATGCCATAGTCTGCCATTGACCCGGACATAACGCCCATACCGGCCCCAGCCAGCCCGCCGACAGCCATTCCAGCCAACGGATTCATCAGTAGCAGGCCAGCCAAAGCTCCCATCAGCATGCCCGTGCTTGCTCCGCTCGTCGCACCGAGTAGCGTAAGGTTTAGGGCCTGCTTGACTTGCAGTTTCCCGCTTGCGTCGCGAATAACGATACAAGCGTCCTCCAGATCAATGAGGTGCTCCTTGTGGAGACTGCGCAACTTGGTCAGAACTTTATCAGCGGTCCCAACACCATCAAAGTCAAAAACAATAAGGTCACTCATATCCCTGAATACTCCAACGTCTTCAGTCTAGAGCTCTACACCCGGCAGGCGCGGTGACGTTACGAAAGTGCACAATATGGCGACCCCTTCCATGGGCGGGGGTAGCGATGTCGTTTGTGAAACAGATTCAGCTTGAACAAACTCATATTATCGAAGCATCGAAGCGGCTTCTGCGGCTCGAGATAGCAATTGAACTATTGCTCTGAAATGTTGTCAATCCATTGATATCAATGAACCTCAAAGCAGAATGGGGTGTGCTCTAGTCGAACTTGGTCTCTGGAGCCGTTGTTTGAACCAACGATTGGCACGATTGACTTTGTGGCGAAAATTCCGGTGAGACCTACGTCATCTACTTCTGTCACTGCTCCCTAAAACTGGGCCATTATGATGCTGCCAATGAGAGGAGCATGAGATGGCCCGGACGCGAAGAGATCGACGGTCTAAATCACTCTGGAAGCGTGTAGATCCAATAGGCAATTGGCACGAGCGCGAGCTCCATTGCGGCATACAGAATCAACAGCGGTGCGGGTAGCCCATCGACGAAGAAGCTCAAGAGCCGCCCGATGACAAGCCCGCCTGCGAACAGAATCGTCGTTAAGATGGCCACATTCCTTAGCGTGCCACTGAAGGCCGAGAACAGCCAAAATAGACCCAGCGCCAAATAGAGGCACATAACGGCACGAAGAATGTGGGCGAAGTTCAGATCGAGGTCGGTCACCCCGAGAAATCTGCTAGCGAACCAGTCTGGCGAGACCCCGTAAAGCAGCGCAATGATCGAGACTACAGCGAATGCTATGACCAGGAATATCTTCTTCAACAGCATGTTCAAATCTCCTGAAGGCCTTCAAGCTGTCGTCACGCATTGGAAGACGCTAGATGGGAGATGCGTGCGGTGCACTACTACATTTGATGCAAGTATGAGCTGGACCGCGTCACCCTGCAAGAAAAGCAACAAGGATAGAAATTGACGCCCGCCAGCAGCATTGCCAAGCCTTATCTGTCCTGTGAGTGCTGACGCGGTTTAGTTCCATCATATTTTACCTTGTGAACCAGCGGTTCTCCGCATTCAATCAAAGAAGAACGCTAGAGATTATCCGTGAGGTAAGCTGCATTTCGGCTGACATCACGAATGACGACCGCTCTGGCATAAGCTCGTACACCGTCCGCATTGCAATGCCAGCTGGACAGGTTGCCCGCCATGGAAAGCAATAGGGTAAGTCAATGTCGGCGGCTACCGGATTTCTAGGCATGCCACAGGTGCTCTGGTAGCGCCTGATCTGGTGCTCACGGCTGCCCATTGCATTATGGATCCATGGAAGAAAGTTACATATCCATTGCCTCGAATGCACTTCTTGGCTGGCGTCCAACGTGCGAAACATAAGGCGCATTCGAGCGCTATGTGCCTGCGCTTTCTACCAAGCTATAAGTATCTTCCTTTGCATTCAAAGCGACAGCATTGGAAATCGTGCCCACTAGAGGCTCGGCTGGAAGATTGGCGCACGGACGTTGTCACAATCGTCCTAAAACAGAAGCTACGAATTGTTCCCCCATTATTAGCCGAAGGTTTGAAGCCGCAGCCAGGGATGCAACTTGTGCACGCCTCTTGCGGTGGGGACCGTAGGTGTTCTCTATATGCAGATCCAGACTGCCGCCTTACATGGTCCCACGTCGATGAACCTTTGTGATCTCATGACTGCGATACTCATTTTGGAGGATTTGGTGGACCTATCTTTATTGAGATGGATGGGCAGTTGAAGCTGGCAGCAATCGTGGTCGGTGGCAGAGGTAGCGAAAATGTCGGGCTGCCTATCTCGGAGTTTCTTTCCCTTCTTAAGGATTCCGCCTGTCCAAGCGAGCAATCGAAGCTAAACGCCCGCTAGGTGGCCTTTGCGGACATGGGCCATTAAGCCTAGACCGCCGTAGGAAGGTCCGCATTTGCTTCAGAAGCAGACATTGCTGATGCGCTGGGTGCTATCCTTGCTCGCAGCAGAATTCAACCGCTTGCAGGGTCCACGACTAAAAACTTTCTTCGCATCGTTTTATAGGCTTTCCAGTAGTTGAACACACCACCAAGTAGAAAAAGGATGCTGCCTGCAAGGTATTGCGAGGCAAGAAACGCGTAGATCTCGACTCGATCCGATTGATCCTTAAGGTCCCAAAGGTAAGGGACCGATGCGACTACGAAGAGAAGCGATCCGGTAACAAACGTGATGGCGGTCAAATTCATCAACTGAAGCGTGACGAGATCCTGGGCCTGCACGATTTGCAGCACATTGATCGTCGCCGCGATAATGAAAAGGAGACTGCCGATGATGAAGCACCAGGACCCCGCTCTGATGCATCCAACCATCGAGAGGAAGAAGACGCTTCCGATTATGAAGAGCACGGTGCCAGTGACGTAGGTCAGGGCCGCCCAGAACTCGAGCTTATCCCAAATCGATTCAGACCTTCTATTTGTGTTGATGTAATGGACGACTTCCGCCAGGTCGTGACCAGTTACTAGAAGGTAGAAAAGCGAACCAGCAATAAAGAGCGTGGCTCCCACGTCCATGTAGGCCGAAAGGGCCGGAAAGAACAGCACGCTGCCAGCGGCAAATACAATCCCGCCCAGCAGGTATGCGACCGTATTAATGGTTTCCCATCGAAACTCGTCCCGCAGGTCGGCGTTATTGTTGAACAGGTCATGGCAGCGCGGTCTATTGGTGAAGAGGTGGGGCATCATCGAACGTTTGGTAATGGTTGGAGCGTGCTGCGACCACTATCACAGCAGCCGGCAGTCGTAAGTATTTAATCGATCGAGTATATTGCAAGCTGAACTACTGCAAAGTTGGCTTGGCGGACAGTTGCGATGTGCGCCTGTGCCGCCATGCGGATGTCCGCTCTCAGGTGCAAAGCGGAACATGCTGGGGTTGCGCCCATCAGACGACAGCCTGGTCCGCTTTGATCGATAAGCAGACACCTCTGCCTCACAGGGAATCGTCACTGGATTTCCGGCATTACTCTTCTAAGTCAGGTGATTGACGCAAGTCATTGCATTT
>DAOUZE010000215.1 GCA_030665765.1 Filomicrobium sp. | reverse complement strand
AAAACTACTCAGCGAAACGATCAAGGTTGCTGCCCCGGAAGGCGAAGTCGCCGATCTGCTCACCGGACATCAAAACAGCTTTCCGGCGATTGCCATGGGCAGCTATCCCTCGTTCGCTGGAGGCGTGATGCGCTGTGAACTAGTTCTGCGGTCGATCGACGCGGAAGCGCTCACAAACGCTGCCTCTGCACTGCGGCAAAAACTCTCAAATTCCAGAATAAATCACAGTTAATCAGCGCCTTCCAGCCTGCTTTGCGACCAGACGACGCAGCGGCGCATGGACTGTTGCATTGATTCAAAATCTCAACATTCTCTCGCTTCTGCCTTAAAACGTTAGATGTTCCGCAACCGGATGAGGGATTCAAACGCGCTCAGTATTCACCGAAAAAGCCGCTCCACATTTGCGGCACTAAATAAGCGCGACACGCATATTCCACTGCAACAAGACTTCACGGGGGTAGAATTTGATGAGCGATTTCACCTGCAACGAAGCCTCCTGCAACGTTGTCCAGAAAAAGCAAACGGGCCGTCTGAAAACAGCTTTCCTCACGTTCCTCACCGCGCTGCTCTTAACCAACTTCGTTGCCCCAACTGCGGAGGCCAAACGCCCCGGCTCGACCTATTGCTTCGTTGGCAAATGCCACAGGGTCAAAACCCTGAACGAAACCCGCTCGCTCGTCGGCAAGACAGTGCCGCTAGTCGCCTCCCATTACAGTGATTGCAGCAAGGACCGCTTCAATCCCTGCGGGCTGACCTCGTCTGGAGAGGCCTTCCATCCGGATCGTCCAGACAACGCCGCAAGCCCGATTTATCCCGACGGCACCGTCCTGCTCGTTCGCAATCCCAAGACCGAAGCTTCGGCGGTTTTGCGGATCAACAACGCCGGCCCCTATTGGGGCAACCGAAAGCTCGATGTCTCGGAAGCCGCGGCGAGAAAACTGGGCTTTCGTCAAAAAGGCGTCGCCAAGCTCCAAACGAAAATCCTGTCGGCCCCCAACAAGCAGGAAGCGCGCTACAGCCGGCGCCGCAAGTATCGACAGCTACCCGGCTTCATCGGCAAGTTCGACACCCTTAAAGATGCCGAACGTACCGCGGTCGCGCTTATGATGCTCGATGCCACTGCCGCCAGCGTCATCGCTCCCTCCAATAGTGCAGCCATGCTCACGATAGCCCGTGGTGAAACCACCACCCAACGCAAAAAACGGCTGCGCGACAGGAAGAAACTCGAACCGATCATCAAAACCATGCGGCTCATCTCGGACTTGAAACCCTCGACGGCCAAACCCAGTTCAGTCGCTCAAGTGACCATCACCGACCGTCGCTCGACGCTCAACCAAACGGCGTCCCTCCGCCCGTCGCGGCTGCACGAAGCAGCTTCCCCGAAAGAAGCAGCTTCCCCGAAAGGAGCAGCCTCCCCAAACACCGATAGACTCGCCGCCGAGACATCCGCCCCATCACTTCAGCTCGCAAAGATCGCGGTGGAGGAACTTAGTGCCGAATTTAGTTTCCTCGAACATCGGGCGAAGCGTGCACCGACCCAACTAATCCGCACTGCGGAAGTTGGAACGCCAAGCAATGATGCATGGAAAGATCTACTGCGCACCCGTTTGGGCTCTTTGTCAGGGAACAACATCTGGGGCGGCACGTTGCCCTACCGGCCGCTGCCAAGCCGGGCACCAAGAAAGGTCATTCCCGGCACACCTAATCTCGCCCGCAACGAAGTGGCCGATTAGGCCACATCCTGACTGTCGCTAGTGTCAACGCCCGTTGGCGCTTTCGGTGTCTGGTTTGGATAGAGATCGAATGTGCCATCGAGCGCATCGAGAAACTCGGCAATAAGGTCCATACAGACACCGAGCGGCAGCTTCCCCGCGACCAAGAAATCATCACCGATGATCGGAGTATCGGCGTCGGCGAGACCGGCGGCCCCGATATTAAGCAAACCCCTAGAGCGCAAATAAGCGTCGCGCCCACCACCGGTGTCGAAATTCGCCTCGACTTGCTCATGGAGCTCTTCGAAAACGTCGGCCAAATCGGTCGTTGCCGAAACGAACAACTGCGCCAGCGGACGGAACCGCAGCACCTCTCGGCTCAACTCAGCGATATGCAGACGTGCTTGAACAATACGCGCGACGAGACTGAGTTCGTGTGCTCTGAAGCGTGAAAGCGCCCAGCGCTGCGCGACCGAAACACATGGATCCGAGACGTCGCCGGTCACCCAATTCGATGCGGACGCCGTCAGGTCTTCACCGGAGGCAAGAGCCGCATCGAGGTTATCAGCGATTAGGTAGACGCTTGGCGGAACATGAACCTGTCGTTCAAGCATTCGTCTCTCCGAAATGGGCCTGTTGTCGGATGTGCGGGTTTCCCACGCGCTCCTTCACGGTCCGTGAAACGTCCACTCACACACGCGGCGGAGGTATGAGTGCAATGAGTTGCTGCAGCGCTTGGCCGAGATCTCTCCCTCGTATCGAGAGATAGCGAGCCAAATTTGAACCGAAGGCAGCCCGCCAACGCTCCCGGTCGGAGGAGCGCGCTGCGATGGTCTTCAAGCTGGAAAAGATCGCATCATCAGTGAATTCAATTGGCACATCGAGCTGCTGGCGCACAATCGGCACGGCTTCAGCAAGGTGCAAGATATCGGCAAGTGGCCGAGCCTCCGTTGCCGGAAGCTCGGTAGTTCTTTGGGAACACACGAGTCGCGTCCGCCGCAGCGGTTGCGTGGTCTCTACATCCGCGGGCATGTATTGCGGCCTGACCCGCCGCGTCTTTCCCTTTGGATCAAAACCACTCATCTCGCCTGCCCCCTGATCTTCAGCCACTGGAGCATCAGTATCGCTGATTCGTGCCGGTTTTCTTAGTCATTCGCAAGATCAGCCGACAGCAACTCAGGATCAGCTGCAACCACTGGTGCCACCGCAGGTATTGCACTTCAAACAGGTACCGTTGCGTACCAAGGTGAAGTTGCCGCACGAACCGCAGGCCTCACCCTCGTAGCCTTTTATCTTGGCTTCGACGATCCGATGGGCGACCGGATCTTCCTTCAGCGCCAAGTTGCCCTCGGTGGTGATGGTCATTGTTTCCGTTGTGTGCTGCGACATCATCTGCGTGCCGCCGGTGGGCGTATCGCTGGAATACGCGGTGGCTAGTTCACGCTGAATTTCAGCAACACCGCCATTCGTATCGGCCGGTCCGATCCGGCCCACAAGCGCACCGCGTGTGAACCCGTGGCTGACCACACGCGCAGTTGGCATCGCCGGAGACCGTTCGATTTCGCTTTCACCTTCGCTGAGCGCCGTCACCGACATCTCTCCCGGATCGACATGGGCGAGGTCGTTGCGGCCCAGATACGATACGGCAAGCTCACGGAACAGATAGTCAAGCACACTCGTAGCGTTGCGGATCGTCTCGTTACCAGTCACCAGACCCGCTGGTTCAAAGCGCGTGAACGTGAATGCGTCCACGTATTCATCGAGCGGCACGCCGTACTGCAGGCCTAGTGAAATGGCGATGGCGAAGTTATTCATCAACGAGCGGAAGGCTGCCCCTTCCTTGTGCATGTCGATGAAGATCTCACCCAGACGGCCATCTTCGTATTCGCCTGTTGTCAGATAGACCTTATGGCCACCAACGACCGCCTTCTGCGTATACCCCTTACGCCGGCCAGGAAGTTTCTCCCGCCCTTGAGTAATATAGCGTTCGATAATCTTCTCGGTGATCTTCTCGGCCGCAACCGCAGCCCGAGCAATCTGTGGTTTGTCCCTGCTGAGTTTTTCGAGGGCTTCGTCCTGCTCATCCTCACTGTCGCCAAGCAGCTGTGAATTCAGCGGCTGAGACAGCTTGGAGCCATCGCGATACAGCGCGTTGGCTTTCAAGGCCAGGCGCCAGGAGCGCATGTAGGCCTCCTCGCAATCTTCCACCGTGGCATCGTTTGGCATGTTGATCGTCTTTGAGATCGCCCCTGAAATGAACGGCTGCGAGGCCGCCATCATGTCGATGTGACTGTTGACCGACAGATAGCGTTTACCAATGCGACCACACGGATTCGCGCAATCAAATACCGCCAAGTGTTCGGACTTGATGTAGGGAGCGCCTTCCAGCGTCATCGCCCCGCACACGAAAGTATTTGCCGCTTCGATCTCATCGCGATTGAAGCCGAGATAGCCGAGCAGCTCGAAGCTCGGATCGTTGAGCTTGTCTTCAGGTACGTCAAGCTTTCCGGTCAGGTACTCTTCGCCAAGCGTCCACTTGTTGAAGACGAACTTGATGTCGAAAGCGCTATCGAGTCCGGATTCGACCCGCGCGATCGCCTCGTCATCGAGGCCCTTCGCCTTCAGTGTCGTGTGGTTGATGCTCGGTGCATCGTCCAGCGTCGCATGCCCTACCGCATAGGCTTCGATTTCCTTGATTTGCTCTACCGAGTACCCCAGCGTCGTCAGCGCTTCCGGCACCGCCTGGTTGATGATCTTGAAGTAACCGCCACCGGCAAGCTTCTTGAACTTCACCAGTGCGAAGTCAGGCTCTATGCCCGTCGTATCGCAATCCATGACGAGGCCAATTGTCCCCGTTGGCGCGACAACCGACGCCTGGGCGTTGCGGTAACCATGCTGCTGTCCAAGTTCCAACGCCCGATCCCAAGCGGATTTAGCAGCTTCGACAAGCCGCTTATCCTGGCACGAGGCATGATCAAGCGGCACCGGAATAGTGGACAGCGCTTCATATCCCTCAGATTTGCCATGCGCGGCGCGGACATGGTTGCGGATCACCCGCAGCATGTCGTCGGCATTCTCCTTATATCCAGGGAACGGGCCGAGTTCAGAAGCCATCTCCGCACTGGTCGCATAGGAAACGCCAGTCATGATCGCCGAAACAGCGCCGCCGATTGCACGGCCCTCATCGGAGTCATACGAAATACCCGCAGCCATCAGCAAACCACCGATGTTGGCAAAGCCAAGACCCAAAGTCCGGTAGCGATAGCTCAGTTCGGCGATCTGACGGGAAGGGAACTGCGCCATCAAAACGGAGACTTCCAGCACAATGGTCCAGAGCCGGCAGGAATGTGCGAACGCTTCCGTATCAAAGCTCTTATCGTCCCGGCGGAACCGCATTAAATTGAGCGAGGCCAGGTTGCACGCCGTGTCATCGAGGAACATGTATTCCGAGCACGGGTTGGAGGCCCGGATCTCACCCGATTTCGGGCAGGTGTGCCAATCGTTAATTGTTGAGTGGAATTGGATGCCTGGGTCCGCTGAAGCCCATGCCGCATTGCCAATTTGCGACCACAGATCACGCGCCTTGATGGTCTTGGCAACCTTGCCACTGGTGCGATGCGTCAGCTGCCATTCGTCGTCGTTCTCAACGGCGTTGAGGAAGTCATCTGTGACCCGCACCGAGTTGTTAGAGTTCTGACCCGAGACCGTCAAATAGGCATCCGAATCCCAATCAGTATTGTAGGTTTCGAACGCCAAATCCGTGTAGCCTTGGCGCGCGAACTGAATTACACGGCCGATGTAATTATCGGGCACATGATCGCGGCGGGCTTCTTTGACCGCCCGCTTCAGGGCCGGGTTCTTGCTTGGGTCGAAGCAGTCATCGCCGTCAGCTTCGCAATTGATGCAAGCTTTCAGAATTGCGCTGAGCCGCTTTTCGCAAATCTTCGATCCGGTGACGAGTGCAGCAACCTTCTGCTCCTCACGCACCTTCCAGTTGATGTACTCTTCGATATCGGGATGGTCGACATCAACCACGACCATCTTGGCCGCGCGTCGAGTCGTGCCCCCGGATTTAATCGCGCCAGCTGCCCGGTCACCAATCTTCAGGAAGCTCATCAGACCCGATGACTGCCCACCGCCGGACAGCTTTTCACCGCCCCCACGCAGACTGGAAAAGTTGGTCCCTGTTCCCGAACCGTATTTGAAAAGGCGCGCTTCCCGCACCCATAGGTCCATGATGCCGTTTTGGTTGACCAGATCGTCAGCAACGGACTGGATAAAGCAGGCATGCGGTTGTGGGCGCTCATAAGCCGACGTCGACTGCAGAATTTCTCCGGTCTCAAAATCCGCGAAGTAATGGCCCTGTCCTGGTCCGTCAATGCCATAGGCCCAATGCAGACCGGTGTTGAACCACTGTGGCGAGTTCGGCGCCGCCATCTGCATGGCCAGCATGTAGCGATGCTCATCAAAGAATGCGCGCGCGTCATCTTCCGTTGTGAAGTAGCCGCCCTTCCAACCCCAATATGTCCAGGTGCCAGCAAGACGGTCGAAAACCTGGCGCGCGTCTTCCTCA
>DAOUZE010000438.1 GCA_030665765.1 Filomicrobium sp. | reverse complement strand
GTGTTGAGACCATGATGCAAGATGGCTTCGGTGTATTCTACCTAAACAACCGCGGCTATGGGGGGTCCGGAGGCAAGCCAACAGAAGAGAAGAATATCGCTGATGCAAGTGCGGCTTACGACTACCTAGCCGGGCTTGGCGTGCCAGCAAATACAATAGTCGCCTATGGCGAATCGTTGGGCTCCGGCCAAGCGATACGCCTCGCGGCAAAGAGACCGCTCGCCGCGATCGTGCTGGAGTCCCCGCTCACGTCGATAATCGATGTCGCGAAGGCAACCTACTTTTGGCTGCCGCTCAGTTTGCTGATCACCGACAAATACGACAACGAGGAAAACATCCGCTCTGTAACGGCCCCAGTTCTGGTCCTTCACGGCAAGCAGGATGGGATAATCCCCTCAGAAATGGGTCTACGGGTTTTTCGAGCAGCCAACCCACCAAAGAAAATCGAGATTTATCCAAGCGGCGGCCATGTCGACTTATTCGATCATGGAGCATGGGAGAGGACGAAGGACTTCCTAGCTTTACTGGATAAGTGACTTGGATCAACTAGGCGGGCATTGTCAGACAAACCCAGCTCAAGCGGATTTGCTCTGACAATGCCCACGCTAGTCTTTGAGACTTAACGCGACGATCTGACGTCCCGCCCTATGTGCCGGCGCTCTGTCGCCTTGTTTTCTGCATCTTTCCAAACAAGTCTATGGGAAGCGGGAAGACGATCGTGGAGCTCCTCTCGCCTGCGATGTTCTGCAGCGCTCCGAGATAGCGGAGCTGGATCGCCTCTGGCCGACCCGACAGAATGTCGCCCGCCTGTGCGAGCTTTTCCGCCGCCTGCAGCTCGCCTTCCGCGTCAATGATCTTGGCCCGCCGCACCCGCTCAGCCTCGGCCTGTTTGGCAATCGCACGTACCATCGTCTCATCGAGATCGATATGCTTCAACTCTACATTTGACACCTTGATACCCCAAGCGCCGGTTTGTGCGTCAAGAATGCGTTGAACATCAGTGTTTATCTTGTCGCGTTCCACCAGCATCTCGTCGAGTTCATGCTGACCGACGATTGACCGAAGTGTCGTCTGCGCAAGCTCGCTCGTCGCGAAATTGAAATCCTCGACCTGGATAATCGCCTTCTCGGGGTCAATGACGCGATAATACAGGACAGCATTGACCTTGACGGACACGTTGTCGCGCGAGATTACGTCCTGCGGCGGGATATCAAGCACTCGTGTTCGAAGATCGACTCGCACAATTGTCTGAATGATCGGCACGACGATTACGAGACCTGGTCCTTTGATCTTCCAGAAACGGCCGAGCATAAAGACGACGCCGCGTTCGTACTCCCGCAGGATGCGAAACGAGTACAGCAGCAGGCCGACAAAAACGATAATGGGGAGGGCCAATCCGGCAAAGGCTGTGAGGTCAAACGGCATTGGAATCTCCTTTGGACAGGGGCTTAACCACGAGCATCAGACCATCGCGCAGCACGACGCGAACCGCTTCGTCGGGATTCAAGGTGCAATCAGCGCGGGCTGCCCAAATCTCACCATGGACTCGAATGCGACCAGTCAGCCCGCGCCAGTCAATGACACGCCCCGTACTTCCAATCAGCTCTTCGGTGCCAGTCATTGCGGGGCGGCTCCGTGCCTTCAGCGCAGCGCCGATGACGAAGAAGACAAGGGCTGCGCTGGTCGCCGCCGCCGCGATGATCAACGGTAAGGACACCGCGATATCGATGTCGGCTCCTGCAGGATCGAAAAGGAATATAGAGCCAGCGATGAAGGCGATTAGGCCACCTACGCCAAGTATCCCAAAGCTCGGGGTAAATGCCTCGGCCACCATGAGGGCAATGCCGAGGAGGACAAGTGCAAGGGCGCCATATTGGATCGGGAGCGTGGCGAGCGCCATCAGCGCCAGAATGAGGCAGATTACACCGATGACACCTGGAACCAGGGTTCCGGGACTCCAGAGCTCAAAAATGATGCCGTAGATGCCGATCAGCAACAGGATGAAGGCAACATTCGGATCTGAAATGATGCCGAGAAGTCGTGTTCGCCAATCTGTCTCTACAACAATTATGGGCAGGCCCGCTGTCTCAATCTTATGGTCAACACCGCCGATCATGACGGTGCGGCCGTCGACACGCGCCAGAAGATCGTTGAGGTCGCGGGCGACGATATCGATCACCCCCTCGCGGAGTGCCTCTTCGGCGGTGAGGGTCGCGGCTTCCCTGACGGCTTTTTCGGCCCATTCGACGTTCCGGCCACGCATTTGCGCGAGGCTCCGTAACAGCGCGACGGTATCGTTGATGGCTTTTCGCCGCGCGGCAGCCTCGGACGATATGTCGGGCGTTTCTTTGCTGTCCGGCTTTGGCTCCCTGGGTCGTGGGAGCCCCGGCAAGCCACCGATCTCGACCGGCGTCGCGGCCCCAAGATTGGTGCCAGGCGACATCGCCGCAACATGCGCAGCATACACAATGAATGTCCCGGCAGACGCAGCGCGCGCTCCGCTGGGTGCGACGTAGACGATCACTGGAATTGGCGAGGCAAGAATGAGCTGGATGGTATCCCGCATCGCCGTGATCAGCCCGCCGGGCGTATCGAGACGGATCACCAGCAAAGACCGTTGGTCGCGTCCGGCCTCAGCAAGCGCACCAGCGACTTGGCGCGCCGCCGCCACGCCGATTGCACCCTTGATATCAGTGACATAGACCGCATCACCATTCGGATCTGCGCCGCGAGCGACGGTCAACATCGCGGCACAGGACAAGGCCAATACGAGGCATACGAGCCAACAGCGTTCAAGCAAGATGTAAGGCCGATCTTTCAGCGCGTGTCCCATCAAACCCCCGCGACATCTTCAAACAGAA
>DAOUZE010000030.1 GCA_030665765.1 Filomicrobium sp. | reverse complement strand
GCTTGGGAAATCAACGAATTCCTCGGCGACGACACGATCTACATCGGCGATGGCGGTGACGTCGTGACAATTTCCGCGCAAGCGGTGCGTCCGCGCGGCCCGGGCCAGTGGATGGACCCTGGTGCGCTCGGCTCGCTGGGTGTCGGCACCGGTTTTGCCTTGGCGGCGAAGCTGGCACATCCGAACAAGGAAGTGCTCTGTTACTATGGTGATGGTTCGTTCGGCATGACCGCATTCGATATGGAATCGGCCAACCGGTTCGGGGCGCCTTATCTTGCGGTCATCGGCAACAACTCCGCGATGAACCAGATCCGCTACGGACAGATATCGAAGTACGGAGAGCAGCGCGGCAACGTCGGTAATCTGCTGAGTGACATCCCATTCTCGAAGTTCGCCGAAATGCTTGGCGGGTATGGCGAGGAAGTTCGCGACGCCGATGATATTCAGCCGGCATTGCATCGTGCCCGCGATGCGATCGCCAAGACCGGCCGCTCGGCTGTCGTCAACATCTGGGTCGACCCGACCGAATACGCACCGGGTACGAAGAACCAGACCATGTACAAGTAGAGTTCTGAAAGGCTCGACTTTTTAAAGAATTGCGGGGGTGGCTCCAGGGCAAGTGGTGCCACCCCCGCTACAGCCGACCGATGAGACGGTCGGCCTGTCAATGCCCCTGGCGGAGTTTGGAGAAGACCACCATGAGCAAAGCGCTCGAAGGTATCAAAATTATCGACTTCACGCACGTGCAGGCCGGACCGGCCTGCACACAGTTACTGGCCTGGTTCGGCGCCGACGTCATTAAAGTCGAGCGTCCGGGTTCTGGCGATGTGACACGTAGCCAGCTGCGCGACATTCCAGATGCCGACGCACTGTACTTCATAATGCTGAATAGCAACAAGCGTTCCATAACGCTGAATACAAAGACGCCCGAGGGTAAGGAAGTCCTCGAGAAGCTGATCCGCGAATCTGACGTGATGGTTGAGAACTTCGGCCCGGGTGCCCTTGATCGCATGGGTTTCACTTGGGAACACATCATGGAGCTTAACCCCAAGATGATCTTGGCGTCCGTCAAGGGCTTCAGCGAAGGTCACCACTACGAAGATCTGAAAGTCTATGAGAATGTTGCGCAATGCGCCGGTGGGGCTGCCTCCACTTCCGGTTGGTGGGATGGCCCGCCGACGGTCAGCGGGGCGGCTCTTGGTGACAGCAACACCGGCATGCACCTGGCGATTGGCATCCTCACCGCCCTGCGCGCCCGTGACAAGGACGGCAAGGGTCAGAAGGTTGCGGTGTCCATGCAAGACAGCGTGCTCAATTTGTGCCGCGTCAAGCTGCGCGACCAGCAGCGCCTCGACCGGATCGGTTACCTCGAAGAATATCCGCAGTATCCGCACGGTGAGTTCAGCGATGTGGTGCCGCGCGGTGGTAACGCCGGTGGTGGCGGTCAACCCGGCTGGGTGTTGAAGTGCAAGGGCTGGGAAACGGACCCCAACGCCTACATCTACTTCACCATTCAGGGGCACGCATGGGCGCCTATCTGCGACGCCATCGGCAAGCCCGAGTGGAAAAACGATCCCGACTACATGACCGCTGAAGCCCGGCAGCCGCACATCAAAGAAATCTTCGCGACGATTGAAGCGTGGTTGGGCGACAAGACCAAGTATGAAGCGGTCAACATCCTGCGCAAATTCGACATCCCCTGCTCGCCAGTGCTGTCGATGAAGGAAATCGCGGCGGATGCGTCATTGCGTGAGAGCGGGACGATCGTTGAAGTCGAACACAAACAGCGTGGCAAGTACCTGACGGTCGGTAGCCCGATTAAGTTTTCGGATATGGATGTCGAGGTCACCGGCTCACCGCTGTTGGGTGAGCATACCGACGAGATCCTGACCGAACTCGGTTATGACAATGAGAAGATTGCGTCGATGCACAAGGCTGGCGCTGTCTAAGAGAAAACCCTGCTCCTGCTGCGGGGCCGGTCGGCCCCCCTCCGGAGACCGGTCTACCGTGGTCTACTGACAGCGCCTTTTGTTGGCGCTGTCATCTTCGTATTTCGCTTGCGTCCAAATGGAGGCTCAATTGGAAACGACGTTGGACTTAGGGGCTGTGGTCTCGGCGGTTGGTGACGCGGTTGTCGCTTGCGATGCATCTGGCGCGATCGTGTTGTGGAACGCGGCAGCAGAGAGATTGTTTAGTTACAGAAAAAGCGAAGCCCTTGGGCAGTCGCTCGACATCATCATTCCGCAGCGCCTGCAGCAGCGCCATTGGGATGGCTACCACAAGACCATGGAAACAGGGCACACCAAGTATGGTCACGATGTGCTAAGGATGCCGGCCGTCGACAAATACGGCCGCGACATGTCAATCGCCTTCACGGTCGCCATGCTCAATAAGCCTGACGGAGTTCCAGAATACATCGTTTCAATAATCCGCGACGAAACCGCGCGGTTCAAGAAGGACCGGGAATTGCGGAAGCGTCTTGCGGAGGTTGAAGCGCAGTTAAAAGATCCGTCGTGACAACTTTTGCCAAGTTAGGAGCAGCTTACGTGAGCAGGACGTTATCGTGCACTTGAATCTGAGTATTCGCTGGGGCATCGAGTATCGCGAACGCTTCTCGGCGGAGTTTCTGGACCGACACGCTGCTCGTTGGTATACCAGAGCGATACCTAGTTCCGCGGGATTGGGCTTCGAGCGCTCCTCTCATTCCCGGGCCTGCTATCAAACAAAAGAAAAAGGGGAGAGTTAAAAGTGAAGGCACTCGAAGGCGTCAAGATTCTGGATTTTACCCACGTCCAGTCAGGCCCGACCTGCACACAGCTTCTGGGTTGGTTTGGCGCAGACGTCATTAAGGTCGAGCGACCAGGTGTCGGGGATGCCACGCGCAAACAACTCGTCGATGTGGAGGGTGCTGACAGCCTCTACTTCACGATGCTCAATCACAACAAGCGGTCGATCACGCTCAACACCAAGAACGCCAAGGGTAAGGAAGTCCTAGAGCGGCTGGTGAAAAAATGCGACGTGCTGGTGGAGAACTTCGCGCCAGGTGCACTCGACCGAATGGGCTTCACCTGGGAACGCATTCAGGAACTCAACCCACGCATGATCATGGCGTCGGTTAAGGGCTTCGGTCCGGGGCCCTATGCCGACTGCAAGGTCTACGAGAATGTCGCGCAGTGTGCTGGCGGTTCGGCGTCGACCACCGGCTTCCTAGATGGTCCGCCAGTCGTGACGGGTGCGCAGATAGGTGACACGGGCACCGGCCTCCATCTGGCTATCGGCATTATCGCGGCGCTATTCCAGCGTGAGAAGACGGGGCGAGGACAAAAAGTCCTGGCACCGATGCAGGACGGCGTTCTCAACCTGTGCCGCGTCAAGCTACGCGACCAGCAGCGCCTCGAGCGCGGCGCACTTGAGGAATACTCGCAATTCGGCGAAGGCATTCCGTTCGGTGAAGCGACACCGCGGGCCGGGAACGACTCGGGTGGTGGGCAGCCGGGCCGCATTCTGAAGTGTAAGGGGTGGGAGACGGATCCCAATTCCTACACATATTTCATTACACAAGCGGCGGCCTGGGAGAAGATATGCGACGTCATCGGCAAGCCGGAGTGGAAAGATGATCCTGATTACGCAAAGCCTCGGGCGCGGCTCGACAAGCTGACGCATATCTTCGAGACGATCGAGCAGTGGACGATGACCAAGACCAAGTTCGAGGTGATGGAAATCTGCAACCCGCTCGACATTCCGGTCGGCCCGATCCTTTCCATGAAGGAGCTGGCTGAAGATCCATCACTGCGTGAAACGGGCACTATCGTTGAAGTCGATCATCCTGAACGCGGCAAGTACTTGACAGTTGGCTGCCCGATCAAGATGTCCGACAGTGAGGTCACTGTCGTGCGTTCGCCCCTTTTGGGCGAGCACACGGAAGAGGTCTTGAGCGCGGTCCTTGGCTATTCGGCCGAGGAGATCGCCGAACTGAAGGAAGCTGGGGCCACCGAGGTCGTCAAGAAGCTGGCCGCGGAGTAGTCTCTTTCCCGTAAAGCCATGTGGGACCAGTCAGATCGTTCCCCGTATTTACAACGTAACACGTTCCTCCAGCGTTTAGCTGGACGGTGAGGTAAGGCGCATGCGTATCGTAGTTCACGGCCAGCAGGCCTTCGGAAAGGCGGTTCTGGAGAGGTTATTGGAGCGCGGCGAAGATGTTGTCGCGGTTTGCTGCGCGCCGACGAAAGAGGGCCGTCCCGAAGACCCACTGGTGGAATTCGCCCGGGAGAAAAGTTTGCCGGTGCACCAGCCGGCGTCATGGAAAACGCCTGAAGCGCTTGAACTGATGAAGTCGTTCAAGGCCGATCTGTGCATGATGGCGTACGTTCTTTTGTTCGTGCCTCAAGAGGTCCGCGATGCACCCAAATACGGGACGTTCCAGTATCATCCCTCGCTGTGCCCCTGGCATCGCGGTCCGTCCAGCATCAATTGGCCGATCGCGATGGGCAAAACCTGCACGGGTCTGACGGTCTTTTGGCCGGATGACGGCTTGGACGAAGGGCCGATCTTGCTGCAGAAGATCTGTGAGATCGGACCCGACGAAACGCTCGGTGACGTCTACTTCAAGAAGCTTTTCCCGATGGGTGTGGAGGCGATGATCGAGGCACTCGACCTGGTCAAGGCCGGGGTCATCCTCAAGCATGCACAGGACCTTGAGGCCGGCTCATATGAAAGCTGGTTCAATCGAAAGGTTGCGCAGCTCGATTGGTCGAAGCCGGCTGCCGAGGTCTACAACTGGATTCGTGCGGCGAACCCGCAACCGGGGGCATGGACCACAGTCAACGGCACAACGTTTTCGGTTTTCGATGCTGCGACAACCGAAGGCGCGGGTAAGCCAGGCGAGGTCCTGGTCATCGACGAAATTGGCATCAAAATAGCTGCTGGTAGCGGTGCGGTACTGGCTAAGCGGGTTCGTTCTGGCAAGGACGCGAAGTTGGCGGCTCACGAGTGGGCGGCAAATGCGGGCTTGAAAGTGGGCGACGTCTGCGTTTTTGTCGAAGAGTAGCTATAAAACGATCGGCACTTCATAAGCCCGCTTATGGCTGTTACGGGTGACTAAGGGGGCCGGCGACGGGAAAGGAAACGTTCAATGAGTGTTAAATCCGACATTGAAATCGCGCGAGAAGCCTCAATGCTGCCGATCGCCGACGTCGCGGCAAAGATCGATGTACCTGCCGACGCGCTGCTCAATTACGGACCCTATAAGGCGAAGATCTCCTCGGAACTGATCGACAGCCTGCAAAGCCGTCCCGACGGCAAGCTGATCCTAGTTACGGCGATCAGCCCGACAGCGGCCGGCGAAGGCAAGACGACAACGACCGTTGGTTTGGGTGATGGCCTGAACCGGATCGGCAAGAAGGCCATGAGCTGCCTGCGCGAGCCTTCGCTTGGACCTTGCTTCGGTGTCAAAGGCGGTGCTGCTGGAGGTGGCTATGCCCAAGTCGTGCCGATGGAAGACATCAATCTGCACTTTACCGGGGACTTCCACGCCATTACGTCGGCCAACAATCTTCTCGCCGCGCTGCTCGACAACCACATCTATTGGGGCAATGCGCAGGGCATCGACGGGCGACGCGTCGCTTGGCGCCGGGTTTTGGATATGAACGATCGGGCGCTGCGCCAGATCACTAACTCGCTCGGTGGCGTTGCGAACGGATTCCCGCGGCAGGACGGCTTTGACATTACCGTCGCCTCGGAAGTGATGGCGATCCTGTGCTTGTCCAAGGATCTGACGGACCTCCAACGAAGGCTCGGCAATATCGTTGTTGGGTACACCCGCCAGAAAAAGCCGGTGCGAGCCCGTGATCTCAATGCCGATGGCGCCATGACCGTGCTGCTCAAGGATGCGCTGATGCCCAACCTGGTGCAGACGCTGGAGAACAATCCCGTGTTCATTCACGGTGGCCCGTTCGCGAATATCGCGCATGGCTGTAACTCCGTGTTGGCCACGAAAACGGCTTTGAAGCTGTGTGACTACGTGGTCACCGAAGCTGGATTCGGTGCGGATCTTGGCGCCGAGAAGTTCTTCGACATTAAGTGCCGAATGGCTGATTTGAACCCACAGGCGGTGGTGCTCGTGGCTACGATTCGGGCTCTCAAGATGCACGGCGGTGTTGCCAAGGACGATCTCAAAAACGAGAACGTCGAGGCCGTTACGAAGGGTGCCGCCAACCTTAAGCGTCACTTGGAGAACCTGCGTAAGTTCGGTGTGCCGCCAGTGGTGGCGATCAACAAGTTCATCACCGATACGGATGCCGAGGTGGAGGCGGTAAAAGCGGCTGCCGAAAGCGTCGGTGCGAAGGCCTTCCTGGCGACGCACTGGGGAGATGGCGGTGCCGGCATCGAGGATCTCGCCCATCATGTGGTCGAACTTACCAACTCAGGGCAGGCCTCGTTCAAGCCACTTTATTCCGACGACCTGCCGCTGTGGGACAAGATCCGCACGATCGCGACCGAGATCTATCGGGCCGACGATATCTCTGGCAGCGCCGCGGTCCGCAATCAGGTCAAAGACTTGCAGGAGAATGGCTATGGCCATCTGCCGATCTGTGTGGCCAAGACGCAGTATTCGTTCTCGACCGACCCCAGCTTGCGCGGAGCGCCATCGGGGCATGAGATCCCGGTGCGGGAAGTGATACTGGCGGCTGGGGCGGAGTTCATCGTCGCGGTATGCGGGGACATTATGCGTATGCCGGGCTTGCCGCGTATGCCGGCCGCGGAAAAAATCTGTATCAATGAAAAGGGCGAGATCGACGGGCTGTTCTAGTTCCGGCCTCTGTCGCCAACTGGTCAAAACAATGTCTCATCCCGGGGCTTTCCCCAGGGTTGAGACGGAGAATTTTGCTGTGTGATGCGAACTAAGCCGGCAGCTAGAAACTTGGGACCTTGTCTTGGGCCATAGGACTAGGGCCTCAGCGTTACTCACCAGCCTGTAATGTTTTCGGGTGTTGGCTGCTTGGGCCGCGCAGGAAACGGAAGAAGCCGCCAAAGCCGCGGCCAGTGCCCTGCGCAATGCGGCCGACATCGCCGCCGATCCCGATTAACGACGGTACCAATAGCAGCACCAGTATGGTGGCGGCTGCCAGGCCGAAAACCAATGTAATCGCCATTGGGATCAGGAACTGCGCCTGACGGCTAGTTTCAAATAACAGCGGGGTGAGACCGCCGACCGTTGTTAGCGAGGTCAAAAGGACGGCGCGGAAGCGGTCGCGGGCACTGCCGATCGCGGCTTCTTCCAGCGTTTCACCTTCGGCTAGCCGCTCATTGATCCGGCTGACGAGCACAATTGAGTCGTTGACGAGAATGCCCGAGAGACCGAGCAGGCCGATCACCGATATTATGGTTAGCGCATAACCCATAATGTAATGGCCGACGATCGCCCCAACGAGTCCGAAGGGGATGATCATCATCACCGTTAACGGTTTCCAGTAGCTGGCGAAGACCCAGGCCAGGGTGATGTAAATCAGGCAAAAGGCCAGCAGGGCACCCTGTTGGAGATCGCTGAAGGATTCGCGGCGCTCTTCGTCGCGGCCCTTGTAAGTGTAGCCGAGGGCGTATTTGGATGCGATTGCCGGCATTACTTCGGCTTCCAGTCGCTCCACGACCTCTTCGGTACTGGTCACCTCTGGATCGATGTCACCCGTGACACCGACGGTACGTATTCCGTCGCGGCGTTGAACGATTGAGAAGCTGCGCCGCTCGGTAATATCGACCACCTCTTTCAGCGGGACGCGTTCGCCGGAGAGCGATGCAACGTAGAAGTTTTCAAGATCCTGGCGGCCGGCGGTCGTCTGCTGGCGCATGACACGGACCGTGATTTCATCGTCACCGCGTGCAAAGCGTGTCGAAATGGCACCTTCGAAAGCGCTGCGCACTTGCGCGCCAATCGACTGGCCACTGAAACCGAGCGCATTACCACGGGCGTTCACCTCCAAGACGAGCTCTTGCTTGCCATAAGGGAGATCATCGGAAATTGCGTCCACGCCGGGGAAACCGGTGAGCGTTTGTTTGAGTTCTTCGGCGGCAGCCTTCAGCACTTCCACGGGCGCGCTTTGCAGGCGGACGTCGACATCCCGGCCCGGCGGGCCGGCTCGACGACCAGAGATAGCCACCCGCTCGACGCCGGCGACGTCTGGCAATTCCTGGCGCCACGCCGTGATGATGTCTTTCGTGCGGGTCAAGCGCTTCTCACTGGGAGTGAGTTGGGCGGAAAGCTGGGCAACGTTGTCGTTCTGGGTTCGCCCCGCCTTGCCAACGAGTGTGAAGATAGCGTCGACGAGTTTGTCGTCGGTTTTCGGAGAAACCGGAGCTTCCTCGCCAAGTCCAATCATTTTGAGGGCGGAGTTGATTAACTTCTTGGACTCGAAAGCTCCGGCAGGACCAGTCTCCGTGACCTCGGTCTCTGCTTGTTGCTCCTGCAGTAGTTTTCGCTCAGCCCGATAGAGGGATTGTTCGAATTGCTCCAAGGCGGCGATCTGTTGCGGACGCGGAACGCCGGGGGCGAACTCGACGGCGGCAGTGAGGTTTTCCGATTCCGGTGAGGGGAAGAACTGAAAACCCACGCGTCCGCCGGTGATCAGTCCGATGGCGATGAATAGGCTCGCGACGAGGATGGCGACGGTGGTGTATCGCCAGGCGTAGGCCGTCTTGACGATCCAAAGCACTGGGCCATCACGCAACCAGGCGAAGCCACGGTCAAGGTTGTGGCGGATCAGCCCTGGTTTCTTCTTTGGTCCACTGTGACGCAAATGGCCAGGGAGTATCAGGAAGCACTCGATGAGACTGGCGATCAAAACGGCGACGACGACAAGCGGTATGGCAATGAGGATATCGCCCATGCGTCCGCTAATGACCACGATAGGGAAAAACGAGCACAGCGTTGTAATCATCGCCGCGGAGACGGGTGCAAGCATGCCAACGGCGCCCTTTTGCGCCGCCTCGAGGCTGGAATAACCTTGCTCCTCAAGCGTCGCGGTCTGTTCTCCGACGACGATGGCGTCATCGACGATAATGCCGGTCATCATGATCAACGCGAACATTGAAACCATATTGATTGATTGGCCGGAGATATACATCGCACCCAATGCGGCAAGAAGGGCGACTGGGATACCGGCTGCTACCCAGAACGCGACACGCGCATTGAGGAACAAAAAAAGTAACAGCAGGACTATGGCGAGGCCCTGCAGGCCGTTTTCAATCAAGATTCCAAGGCGCTGCACGACGAACTTGCCGCGCACGTCATAGACTGTCACTTCGAGCGTCGGTGGAAGTGTCGGGCGCTTGTTCTCGAGGTATTTATTGAGAATCTCCATCGTTTTCAATGTGTCGGCCCGTTGGGCGCGCAGTACGGAGATCTCGATGGCGGGTTCGCCGCGGACCAGCCCGATCTTGCCTTCTCGCTCGAAGCGAGTGTCGATTTCGGCGATGTCCTTCAAGAATACCTTTTCGCCGCCAACACCGGATTTGATTTCTATTTCGCCTATGGTTTCCGGAGTTTTTCGTTCAGCGCGGGCGCGCAGCTGAATGTCAACATCGCCCTCGAGTTTGCCGGCGGGGAGATCCTGTGTGTTCTGGCGGACGCGTTCCGATATCTCCTGCAAGGTCAGCCCAAGCCGCCATAAGTCGGCTTCGCGGATCTTGATCCAGATTTCTTCTTCGCGGGCGCCGTTGAGCGTGACACGGTCAATGCCGGCAGCCAAAAGTTCGTCGCGAAACTGCTTAGCGTAAGTTTTCAGCACTTCTTCGGAGAATGGTCCGGAAATCGCAATGTCTGCTACTCCGTCCCACATGACCGAGCGCGAGATGACCGGTCGCTCGGAATCTTCGGGCAGGGTCGTGATACGGTTGACTGCCTGCTCGACGTCGCTTTGGGCTTTTTGAAGGTCGGCACCGCTGTCAAACTCGATGGAAATAACACCGCTGCCTTCACGGGCTACTGACGTAACTTCGTGGACGTCGTCAAGAAATCGCAGTTCAGGTTCGATTACTTCGATAATGTTCGCTTCTACGTCTTCGGCGCTGGCGCCAGGCCAAGGCACGGATACTGTGATTGTCGGCAAGTCGAAGGTCGGAAAAAACTGCCGATTGAGCCGCAAGAGACTGAAGACGCCGAGTAAGATTAGCACTGCCATCAGCAGGTTGGGCGCCGTGGGATGGCGAACGAAGATACCGATGAGTCCGCCGCCGCTAGGCTGGTGAGGACCGCTGGGGCCGTGGTTCAACATGACGGGGCGGTTCATCGGGATTTCGCCTCGGTCACTTTAACGCCTTCGCCAGGCGTCGAGATACGCGTGATCATGATGCGGTCGCCGTCGCTAATCTCGCCGTCGACCAGGATGTCCTTTTCGATGCCACCGATGACACGGACCTTGCGAGGAACGAGACGTTCCTTTTCGATCACATAGACCGTGTCGCCGCTGTAGAGCGCTGTCGAGGGTAGGCGGAACGCGGCATTGAATTTGGTGTCGGGCACATCGATCTCGACAAACGCGCCGGGGTGGAGTGGAACAGGCTGGGAGGGATCTTTTAAGCGGGCGTAAACTTCGACACCGCCGCTTGCGGAGGAAATTCTGGCGCCAATGCGCTCGATGGTTGCGGGGTAAGTGAATGTATTGTTGCCGAGAACCCAGCGGACCTCGACCTGACGCCCGTTGAGCGTGCCTTCCTTGGCGACAATCCGGCCGAACTGTTCGTCGGTCAGGTTGAAGCGAGTTTCAATCCAGTCGCGGTCGATCAGTGTCGCAACCTTGTCGTTGCTGCCGACCATGCGGCCCACCTGGGCGCTGACCTCGGTCACATAAGCTGAAAACGGCGCCCGCAATTCGGTCTCAGCGAGCCGTCGCTGAGCGCGTTCAATGGACGTTTCAAGCCTTGAAACCGCAGCAATCTGCTGGGCGATCCGAGCTTCCCAGACAGCAAGGTTGTTCTCAAGTTCATCGGCGGCTTGCTTTCTCTGCAGCACGATCTGTCGACGATCATCGACGGTGCGTGCGGACACGGTACCGCGTTTAACCAACGGCGTGGCGCGACTCAAGTCAGTAAGGGCGAGTTCAACCTGTCCGCGGGCGTGCTTTAGCGACTGCTTGCCCGCGGCTAACTCGCTTTCGAACTCGCTAATTTTGGCGCGGGTTTCCAGAAGCTGTGCTTCGAGTTCGGAAAGGCCGGTGCGATAATCGATCGGGTCGATCTTCAAAAGGAGTTCACCGGCGTCGATCTGACCACCTTCACGCAACGTCTCGCCGGTTTTGATGATTTGGCCGGAAACAAGGGCCCGGATGTCGACCTCACGGCCTGCGACTGTGGTGCCGAACAAAGCGAGACTGGGCTGAAAATCTCCGGCTCGTGCTTCGATACTCGTGATTGCAAACGAGCGCTCTTGTTTGGGGCGGACGGGGGCTTCAGGTTTGGTGCCGGTTAGATATTTGAAAGCGAAGTACCCAGATGCGATGACAGCCAGCGGAAGTAGCGTCTTCAAGGTGATGCGCGCTGCCGTGGCAAGGACCGGGAGGAGGATGGAAGAACGCGATCGCTGCTGTTGGCCCTCGCTTGAGGCCACCGATGCCGTCGGAGCCGCTTGCGGCGCATCGCTGTGCGGCGACCCGCTGGGCGATTCTCTGCGGTTCGTTGTCTCCGCCCTGGTCATCGATGTGATCTTTCGGTCGTGAACGTTCATCTTCGAGCACCGTGGCGTAACGTCGTTGTTCCAGTGTCGTGGTGTAACTCAACCATCCAAGAGCCATGAATTACATTCGATCGTGTCGACGGTCTGGCAAGTTCAATACGGCTCAGCCCGATATTGGGATTTCTGGCTAAATCGCCATGAATGCGGGCTGAAAACCTGATTGGTCCATCACGTTAGCGCGATCAAAACCACCGGAACTCCGGCCTAGATGCCAGTAAACACGATGTCTTCGCGCTCTCGCTTCCGCAATGTAAAGTTTTGTTAAGGTGAAAGGTCACTGGGCCTGTCGACATCTAAGAACACCAGTTCATCCCCAATAATGACTTTTTGGCACCTGTCGTGGGCCTTCGGTATTAGCGGTTTGGCACCCTGGTCCGCATGAAGCTTGCTCAGTGCTGCAAAGTAGTTGCGCGGCCACAGGACCGGATTACGCTGCTCGCCGGCCGCCGTGATGGGGATTGTAACGTGTCTGCATCCTGAGTTCTCGAAGGCGGCAATTAATTCATCGAGTACGAGAGCCCGCATCCAAGGCATATCGGCAGGTAAAATAAGGGCTCCAGTGATCTCGTGGGGCAGGCTGCGAATACCGGTGGCGATGGAAGTACCAATACCGCATGTGAAATCCCGGTTAATGCAATGGGTCACCGGCAGTCCAGCGAGCGCAGAAGTGATCCGCTCGCTGTCAGGCTGAATAATGACGTGGACGCTGGTTGAGCGTGATGCCAAGGCTTCGCTAACCACATGATGGATGACAGGTCGCCCATCAATCTCGGCAAGGAGTTTGTTGGCAGCACCGAAGCGTGTGGATTGTCCGGCGGCAAGGACAATGCAGGCGACAAGCATATTACCCGGCTCCCAGTTCGCCCCGTTTTGGTCCGCGAAACGCCAATACAACCTCGGAAGCGATCGCCAGGGCAATCTCCTCCGGAGTGACGGCACCAATATCGAGACCGATGGGACAATGGATGCGGTCTATGACTTCATTTGCGTGGCCTGCCTCGGCCAAACGGGCGCGCCGTTTGGCGTGGTTGCGCTTCGAGCCAAGCGCGCCGATGTAACGCGTGGAACTTGTCAAAGCCGGACCGAGCGCGTCGTCGTCAATGTGGGCGACATGGGCCAAGGCGATGACCGCGGTGAATGGATCCAGGCCAAGTTCGTGCAAGGCCTGCTTTGGCCAGGCTTTGATGAGCTGCGAGTTGGTGAAGCGTGTGGACGAGGCGAAACTGTCGCGGGGATCGATGATGATAGGGGTGAGGCCTAGGATGCCGGAAATCGAAACGAGTGCTTGGGCAATATGCGTGGCGCCGACGATGTACAGCCGTGGGCTCGGTGTGTGGGCGTGAGCGAATACATCTCCCTCAGCACGCGGAACTAGGGCGCTGCGACCTGACTTGAACAGTGATGCAAGTTCGCAGTCGAGACTTTCATTGGACTCGTGCAAGGTTCTGGTTCCGCTGTCGAGATCCATGGTGATCAGGAGCATGCGGCGCTCATTGCGGGCCGTGATGACCGCGTTAGCACAGGCCAAGTCAACGGGACCTTGAAGAGGTTCAATATAGATTTCGATGTTCCCTCCGCAGGGTAGCCCAGAGGTCCATGCGGTTTCATTGGCGATGCCAAAGCTCAGACGCTTCGGGGTGCGCTTGTCGGCTGCTTCCAGAGCGGCGACGATAACATCGGCTTCGATACAACCGCCGGAAACGGAGCCCTGAAACTCTTCCTCGCCAGCAATCACCATTTGCCCGCCAACCGCGACCGGTGAAGAGCCCCAGGTGTCGATCACCGTTGCCAAGCTAATGGCGCGGCCTTGTTGAAGCCAATCCCGGGCATTTGCCCAGATGTCCAGAGCATGGGTCACATCGGTATCGGCTTCTTCGATCATGTCACAATTCACATCGCTGCATTCGGTAACCGGACTTGCCGATGTTTAACGCGGTGCAAGCAAAAGTCTGAATGTTTAAGTTTCAGGAAAAAGTGATTTGCCAACAGCGTTGAACGCAACCCGGTCGTGACGTGGCAGAACAAACGCAGCCTGATTTGGGGGCTAACTCATCTTGTTTCCTCCATTTTTCCGTCGACGATGCCTGTCAGGGCCAATACTTCGTTGTCGGGAAATCTCTTGCCGGTTGTTTCTTCACATCTGGTTCAGGCGGGAGAGGTTATCGAGAATGTGTCGCCGCCAGTTGTTTTGGTTAGCAACGGCAACGAGGGTCATCGACGTGCCGTGCAGTTCAACCATATCGACGACGCCGGCCAAGACGGATCTGTTGAGCGAAAAAATGGGAGGAGCGTTGTCGTGTTGAAGTACGCGGTAGCAGTTCTCACTGCAGTCATTGTGCTATCGTCGATCTCAAGTGCCGCGCAGGCCCGGAGCGAAGAATGGCTTGCGTTGCCGACGGAAGAGCGGATTACAATTGAAGCCATCGACTTCACACCAAAGATGGGGCGCTTTCAGAAGTTTAAGGTCCACGCTGCTCATGGACCGGTTTACGTTGAATCGTTGCAGCTTACGCTTGCGGGGGAGGGGACGCGCACCTACCGAGTAGACGCTTTGATTGGAAGAGACAGGTATTCACAAGCGTTCGATTTGCCTGGTCGAGATGCGGTGATACTCCATGCCGAAATTAGATACAAACAGGACCGGACCAGTGACGGGCTTCTTCAGATTATCGGATTAATTGCCGATCCGCCAGGTGGCTTCGAGGTTCTCGAAACTGTTCTCCTAGACACCAAAGACAGAGCAATCAAAATGCGATTGGACGGTGGAGAACGACCTTCCGCAAAGATACGTTTGCGAGCCTGGGGTGATACTGTCATTGTCAAAAGAGCTGATGTCGTCTTTGGTAACGGCCAGCGCCAAAGAATAAGGATTCGCGATCGATTGAAGCCCGGTGAATCGACGGAGGTTCTTGATCTCCAGGGCTATAACCGAAGCATCAAATTCATCGTCTTGAAACTGCGCCCGCAAAGTGGTCGTGCGGGGATCGCCCGCATTGATCTTCTCGGAAAACCTGCACCTAGAGGGTATCGGCGCACGGTGAGGAGAAATCCGCGGATCAATGATTGGAATTTGTTGGGCCGGCGGAGAGCGGCTCTGTTTAGCAAGGATTCGAACGTCTTTAGTGTCGGCAAATCCGAGGGACGCTACACCAGCATTCGTGTCAGTGCCCGAGACCAGAAGGTACGGATGTATGGCATGACGATTGTTTATGGAAACGGTGAACGGGAAGACGTTCCTTTTTACGGAACTCTTGAGGCGGGCGAAAGCACACCGCCGTACAAACTCAAGGGGCCACGTTACATCGACTATATCAAGCTTCAGTACCGGACCCGGCTGAACTTCAGAGGACCAGGTGAGGTCGAATTGTGGGGGCAGCCTCGTCTTAAGCGGCGGCGTTAGGACTGACGAAGTCTTTAATGATTGGGGATGGGAGAGGCCTTGGCTGCTCCCATTTTCATTTGTCGCAATGCTCTCCAAGGCAAGTGGCGATGGTTCGTAAAATCGGCGGGGGTATTGCTTTCAATCGCCCGGTCGATGTTTTCCAGGTGCCCAATCCTCGCCACCTCGACCGACGTCCATATCGCCGGTCCTTTGCGCCACAACCTGATAGCCTCGCGCGCGACGTTGGCAATAATGATTTCAAGCTGTTTAGCGTCGCGGGCGCCGACGGGGACTTGTATGCGGCGGCTGCCTGCGGAGCACTCATGATCGACCGTCTTCAGGGACGGTACGAAATCAGCAATAGAAATTCCCCCGCGCCAGTATAAACATGAAGACGCGGTTGTCCTCACTGACAGGCATGGCGCAGCGGATGCCGTTGATCTCCACGTAGGTGGTCTACCGGTCTTCGTAGAAAATGGCGTTCTCGTACTGCAATACAGCTCACTCTCCGCAGTGAGGTGGTACTGGAAGTCGTATTGTGTTTTCGAAGTGTCTTGGGTTCCCCGAATCAGCAAGCCTGCTTCTTCGAGATGCTGTAGCTATTGATTGTTAGAGCGGCTCGCTTTCGACCGACAAAAAAGCACTATGCCCCTGCCGTGCGCTTTGCCGAAACCAAAACTTTTTTCCGGTGAGGAAAATGTCGAGCTTGCTGCAGATAAGGTTGTACTCACTGCGTAGCTTGTGAGACTTTTCGACACGTCCGGTTCGCGCTCGGCCAAGCACTATGTTAGGCCGGTTGCCGGAGATGCTTCAAGCTCGGAGGGCGAGACCCAATATGAATGATGCGGAATTGAGGTCGCTTGCCGAAAGCTTGACCGTGACGGCTCTTAGGGCCGGGCTCATTACGCTTAGATACTTCAAGAGCGAAGACAATGGAGCGACGCAGAAGGCCGATGGTAGCCCGGTAACACTTGCTGATCAGGAAGCTGAAGTTCTGATTCTCGAAGACCTTGCAATACTCACTCCCGATATCCCGGTGATTGCCGAAGAGGCGGTCAGCCGAGGTGAGGTGCCGGAAGTCGGATCCCGTTTCTTTTTGGTCGATCCACTCGACGGCACACGTGAATTCACCGGTGGTTCCGGAGAATTCACGGTCAATATCGGACTTATCGAGAATGGTGAGCCGATTTTCGGTATCGTCTACGCGCCGGCATTGGGCGACATCTATTTGTCTCTTGGAAGAAATGAGGCGGTGACAGCCAAGGTTGCCGATCCCGCCGCTGCAGCAGAGGCCGGCCTATCCAGCTTGCCCTTGGTTGCGATCAGGACACGCCCACCGGCGCAGGACGGCCTGACGGTGGTTGCCAGCCGCTCACATGGAACTTCGGAAGGTGAAGCGTGGCTTAACAGCCTGCCGCTTCCCGTTACCGACCGGCGCAATACCGGATCATCTTTGAAGTTCTGTCTTGTTGCGCGCGGCGAAGCTGATCTTTACCCGCGTCACGGGCCAACTATGGAGTGGGATACCGCCGCGGGGCATGCGGTGCTGGGTGCTGCCGGCGGTGTCGTAACAACCGTTGACGGTGCCCCTTTCCGCTATGGCAAGACGGAGGCTGGTTATCTCAACGACGGTTTCATCGTGTATTCATCGGAGGCTTTGCGAGGGCGGCTTGCGCCCGTCACTGCGGCTCGCTGAGTATTACTAGCGGGATTCAGTTCGCGGGCGAGCCGTAAAAACTTCGATACCATGTGACGAACCTGGCGAGGCCCGTTTCGATTGGCGTTTCGGGGCTGAAACCGACATCGGCTTTAAGGTCGTCGACATTGGCGTACGTCTCAAGCACGTCTCCTGGCTGCATGGGCAAGAAGTTTTTCTTCGCCTCGATGCCGATGGTTTTTTCCAGGGCCGCGATCATGTCCATCAGTTGCACGGGCTTTGAATTGCCGATGTTATAAATCCGGTATGGTGCCGCCGAGGTGGCAGGGTCCGCTGTTGCTGCGTCCCAATCGGGATTCGCCTTTGGAATACGGTCACTGGTGCGGACGACGCCCTGGACGATATCGTCGATGTAGGTAAAATCGCGAGCGTGCCGTCCGTTATTGTAAATGTCGATCGGTTCACCGGCCAGTATGCTCTTGGTGAATTTGAAGTAGGCCATGTCAGGCCGTCCCCACGGACCGTACACGGTGAAAAAGCGCAAGCCCGTGACTGGAATTCCGTAAAGGTTCGCATAGGTGTGCGCCATCAGCTCGTCGGCCTTCTTGGTGGCGGCGTAGAGACTGACGGGGTGATCAACATTGTCAGAGACCGAAAACGGCTGTTTGGTGTTGGCTCCATAAACGGAACTTGAAGAGGCAAATACCAGGTGCTCGACGTCGTGATGCCTGCAACCCTCCAAGATGTGCAAGGTCCCTACGATGTTTGAGTCTATGTAAGCGTGGGGATTTTCGATCGAGTATCTGACGCCTGCCTGTGCGGCCAGATGGATGACGCGCTGTGGTTTGTCTTCGGCAAAAAGGCTCTCGATGCCGTTTCGGTCGTTGAGATCGAGCTTGTGGAACTGGAACCGGGACTGGTCTGATAATTGAGCCAAACGGGCTTCTTTTAGGGCGACTTCGTAGTAATCGCTGAGGTTGTCCAACCCGATGACGTCATGACCGGCATCAAGCAATGCTTTGGCCGTATGGTAGCCGATGAAGCCAGCTGCTCCGGTCACCAGGTATCGCATGGGCTCACTTTCTTTGACTGGGTTCCGCGCATGCGCGATTAGCTTTGACCCGGTGCCGTACCGGTAAAACTCTCGCACCAAACGCGAGCAGGCGGTACAGTATCCATTATCGAGTGCCGCGATGACAACGATTAGAAAGCGATGCTGGTGCAGTCAATCTGGTTGATTGATTATTGAGCTGACAATATTGCCTTTTTTCGAAGCCCAAGTCCTCCGTCGAGCCGCAGATGAAAAAGCTAAATCGCCCCACTCCTGATCTTATTAGGCAATTCTCCGCGATCGTAGGAGAGAGGTATGCGCTCACGGATCCAGAGCAGCAGTCGCCTTATCTGCATGAATGGCGGGAGCGATACGTTGGTAAGACACTACTGGTATTGCGGCCAGGATCGACAGAGGAGATTGCCGAAATTCTTAAGCTCGCCAACGAGGCGCGAATCGGTGTTGTCCCACGAGGCGGCAACACGGGGCTCGTCGGGGGGCAGATCCCGTTTGAGGCTGGCGACGAGATCATTGTTTCTACCGAGCGGCTCAACGGCGTCCGGCAGGTGGACTTGGGCGGCGGGTATATGATCGTCGAGGCGGGCGTAACACTTGCCGAAGCGCAAGCGGCTGCCGAGGAGGCAGGGGCTTTGTTCCCTCTCAGTCTTGCCTCCGAGGGATCGTGTTGCATCGGAGGCAACTTGGCCTCCAACGCCGGTGGCGTGCAGGTGCTGGCTTACGGCAACGCGCGAGATCTGACGCTCGGTTTGGAAGTTGTTTTGGCTGACGGTCGCATATGGGATGGCCTCCGCGCGCTCAAGAAAGACAACACCGGGTACGATCTCAGGCATCTTTTTATCGGCTCTGAGGGGACACTCGGCATCATTACGACGGCGGTTTTGAAGCTCTTTCCAAGGCCGGCTGAAACCGCAACTGCATTCGCCGCACTGCCAGATCTGAGTCAGGCGCAGAGACTGTTCGAGGATGCTCGGGCAGTTGCCGGCACGAATCTGACGGCGTTCGAGTTCATGTCCGGTTGGTGTCTCGACATCGTGACAACACACATGCCGGGGACGCGTCGTCCGTTGGAAAGCGATGCGCCGTGGTATGTATTGCTTGAGATTTCCAGCGGTAGCGCGGGCGGTACTGCTGATGCGATGATGGAGCAGTTATTGTCGACAGCTCTGGAATCTGGGGGCGTCGCAGACGCGGTCATTGCCGCTTCGCTGGATCAGGCGCTGCAGCTTTGGAAGCTGCGTGAAGATATGTCGGAGGCTCAGAAGTTCGAAGGCGGCAGCATCAAGCACGATATCTCGGTGCCGGTGGCTGCAATTCCTGACTTTGTGCGTCGCGCCGGTGAGGTTGTGGAAGCGTTTTGTCCCAGTGTGCGGCCGGTGGTGTTTGGTCACTTCGGGGATGGCAATGTGCATTACAACGTCGCGCAGCCAGTAGGCATGGACAAGGACGATTATCTTGTTCTTTGGGAAGAGATGAACGAGGCCGTGCATGCACTCGTTACGGAAATGGGTGGGTCGATTTCGGCGGAGCACGGCATCGGCCGCATGAAGCGGGATGCATTGGCGCGGTATCGTTCTGCC
>DAOUZE010000496.1 GCA_030665765.1 Filomicrobium sp. | reverse complement strand
GTCGCCAGAATAAAGATGCCGAATGCCAGCGCAATCGAGGCTTGCACAGACAGAGCGTTGGCCTTTAGCGTTTGCGGCAGTTCGTTACCGAAGATCGCAACCGCGCAGCCGAACATCGCTAGGATCAACACCCAAAGCAGCATCGAACCTTCGTGGTTCCCCCAGACACCGGAAATCCGATAGATCAAGGGTTTTGTGGAGTGGGAGTTTGAAGCTACGTTAGCGACCGAAAAATCGGAAACGACGTAAGCATATGTCAACGCGGCGAATGCGATACACAGCAGCCCGAATTGGATGATCGCCGCAGGCTTCGCGGTTTCCATGAGGCGTGTATTGTTCGTCCATGCGCCCCAGAACGGAACCACCGTCTGAAAAAGCGCAACGACGACGGCGAGGACAAGGGCAAAATGACCAAATTCCACAATCATGGGCGAAAAGGCCTTGGTTAGCTATTTGCTGGAGCCTGGATGCGTGGCGCTGGGACCGAGCTTCACACCCTTTTCCTTCAATGCCGAAGCGACCTCCGGCGGCATGTAGTTTTCATCGTGCTTCGCGAGAACGGTGTCGGCGATAAATTGTCCGTTGCCATCAAGCTTACCCTCGGTAACGACGCCTTGGCCCTCTCGGAACAGATCTGGGAGGATGCCATTATAGGAAACTGGCACGGTCTCTATCGTGTCGGTGACGGAGAACTTCACCTTCGTGCCCTGGCCGCGCTGCACCGAACCATCGGCAACAAGCCCGCCCAAACGAAAGCGCTGGTCTAGGTCAACCTTACCTTCAACTACGTCGGAGGGCGTGCGGAAAAAGACGATGGTATCGCGCAGGGCGAATGCGACCATGATGGCGGCCACGACGAGAATGCCAACCCCGGTGCCGATCAGAAGGCCTCTTTTTTGTTTTCGCGTCATCTCAGTCCTGAAGGATGCTGGGGAGAGGTTTGATTATGTTCCTAGGCCAAGTTCATCGGCCAGAGCGTCGAGGCGCGCCTGTTTGTCATTGTCTTTTTCAATGTTCTTTCGCGCATCCGCAAGGGCGCGGTTTGCGTCGTCCTTACGGCCAAGCACCGCATAAGCGCGAACGAGCCGTAACCAGCCTTCGAAATCATCAGGATTTGCTTCAAGCTTGGTTGCCAGGCCTTCCACCATCTTATTGATGAATTCTTGCCGTTGGTCCTTGGAGAGGCTCTGAGCGGCGGCCACGTCCTCGGCTGTCGGGCCGGTGAAGCGGGCGGGGGAAGCGGGCGCTGCCGTTTTGACCGCTGGAGCCTCCGTTGCGCCGCCGGACTTGGTGTGAATTTCCTTCAGGCGGGCCTCGACAACGGCCTTCCATGGCGCGTCGGCGGGCGCATTTTCTAATACGTCCTTGTAGCCTTTCTCCGCTTCTTTGAACTTGCCTTCCTGCTCATCAGCCATGGCAAGCCAGAAACGAGCCTCGGGATTTTTCGGTTCGAGCTGCAATATCTGGGCGTAGGCCTTTCTGGCCAGATCGACAACAATGCCGTTATTGGCCTGGACAGTTGCTTCCGCAAAACCTCTAAGGCGCCGAGGTGTTTCACCTTGCAAGCGGATCGCCTGGGCGTAGGCTCGGGCGGCATCATCAAACCGCTGTAGTCTCAAATAGACGGGGGCAATCGCGTCCCATCCGCGTCCGTCTTCCGGCGTCTCGCGCAATTGACTTTCAACTTTGGCGACAAGTTCATTAATGCTGCTGCCGCCCGCAGTAGACTGCAGGCGGGCCGATTGGGGCATGCCGGGCATCGAGGGAGAACCGAGGCTCAAGTAGATGGCTAAGCTGATCAGAGGGATACTCAGTGCCGTAGCATACGCGATAGCGACCGATGTTCTGGTACCGGTGCCTTTGGCGGCAATCCCACGTGTTCCTTGGGCATCATCAGAGCGCCGGATCAGGCGGCGTGCCAACTCTCTACGGGCGCTTTCAGCTTCAGCCTCTTCGATCTGGCCGCGATCTCGCTCGGCCTCGATTTCGGCTAGTTGATCGCGATAGACAGCAAGATCAGCTTCCTCCGCGGACGCGGTATCGTCCCTATCCGACAATATCGGCCGCACCAGTACGCCGATGACGGCAGCAACAACTACTGCGTAGGCTATCCAGAGGATCATCACACTCGCTATTGGCTTTCATTTATCCTGAACCGTACTATGAAAGCC
>DAOUZE010000463.1 GCA_030665765.1 Filomicrobium sp. | reverse complement strand
CGACAAGGACTTACGCGAGGCTCTCGGATTCCAGGTCAGGTTCGCGAATGACGCCAACTGTTTCACTTTATCCGAAGCTGTGGACGGTGCCGGCGCCGGTGCTACATCCGCGTTCGGTGTCATCCTTGGCACAGGTGTTGGTGGCGGTCTCGTCCTAGGAGGCCGTCTAGTCGACGGACCACGCGGGATCTGCGGAGAATGGGGGCACAACTCGCTGCCGTGGCCCAGCGGTTGCGAAACTCCCGGTCCGGCTTGCTGGTGCGGTCGCCACGGCTGCCTCGAGTCTTGGGTGTCCGGTCCGGCGCTAGCAAGCGATCATTGCCGCGAGACAGGTGAGAACCTCAGTGCGGAGGAGATTTCAGCGCAAGCAGAGCACGGAGACGCGGCCGCCGTTGCTTCTCTGGCTCGTCACACGCAGCGACTTGCGCGGGGATTGGCCCACGTCATTAATATCATCGACCCGGAGGTGATTGTGCTTGGCGGTGGTTTGTCAAATCTCGCACATCTTTACCGCGACCTTCCGGCGGCAATTGCGCCGCATCTTTTCACCGACGCGCCAAGTGTGAGGGTTATACCGCCGCGATGGGGCGACGCCAGCGGCGTACGCGGCGCCGCATGGTTATGGGATTGAAACGTCCGTGTGTTTGCCGGCGATGCTACTTTCCGGCGCCACAGACCTCCGCCTCCAGGAGGGTCAGTTCGGTGAGTTCACCACGGATCGCGAAGTCGCCATAGTCGATCAGAAGCCGGCTTGAAATACCGTTCTGGTGGAAGCGGAAGGCCAATTCATAGCTCGGAGCGGCATCCGTGCCTTTCGCCTCAGGTTCGTAGTAGCTGATGGCTACCGGCCAGGCGGTTAGAGAATCGAGCTTTGCGACCTTCCTGAGTTTTTCCGGGACACCGTTGAGGGCAGTCGCCTCGGGCAATGCATTGCCAATAAAGGAATTGGTATCGAAGACTGTCTCGCCTTGCTCGGAACCATCATAAAGCCGAGCAGGAAGCTGGCGGCGGCCATCTTGAGCGGCTTTTAGGAGCGCGATGGAATGTTGGATGGGGAAGTATACCTCACCCCCGAGTTTCAGAGCCCGGTTGGCCGGCTTTGTTAGTTCGACGGAGATCTCTCCGTCTTTCGGTTTTCGCCCAGCTACGCCCTCGGTCGTCTCGGTCAGTTCCTTGCCGCGATATTGGCTGAGGAAGAAGCGCATTTTGTCGCCCGCGGCGGCTTCCCAGCTCGAGGTCCGCAAATCGTTCAGTGTCGATGCTCCGTTGCGGTCGACCACGCGCGTAACAAACCGCATGTTCTGTGTGTAACCAGTGCATTTGCCGCCGGCTAGTTCATAGACCATACGGCCAGTCATATCGGTAATGCCGGAAGCAGATGTCGAGCGCTCCAGAGTGATTTCGTAAACCGCCTGGTGCGGCGCCAGTGCGACTCCGCCGGCCACGGCTGATTGAGCGGCCGGAACGAGTAGGGCGGGCAAAACCAGTGGTAGCATAAATGCGCGGCAGACGCGCGAAGCTTCGTTCATCCGTTTCTCCAGTTCTTGACGCCTGGGTACAAGGCATCATTAGACGTGGTGTCTACTTAGGACAGCATGCCTTCTGCGGCAAAGAGCTCTCGCAAGGCTGCTTACGATCATGTTAGCCAACACCACTTGTTCACTCCAGATTAAAGGCTTGACCATGACCGATGCAGTCCTCGCGCGGCTTGAAGCGTTAAATCTGCAGCTGCCAGCTGCGCCAGCGCCGCTAGCCACGTATGTCCCCTATTTATTCGTTGAGCAGCTGCTGTTTATCTCTGGTCAAATCTCAAAATCAGGCGACGGATCGATCCTGTCGGGCCGGTTGGGATCCGACCTCACCGTCGATCAGGGCCGCGAGGCCGCCAAGCTGTGCGCCTTGAATATCCTGGCTCAGGCACATGCCGCACTGGGTCGGCTCGACCGCATTGCGCACGTCGTGCGTCTAACAGGATATGTCAATGCGTCACCAGACTTCACGGATCATCCACTGGTCATAAACGGCGCATCCGACCTAATAGTGGACGTGCTGCGTGACGCCGGCAAGCACACGCGGGCGGCATTCGGGGTCTCTGGTTTGCCTGCTGGCTGCGCTGTGGAAATCGACGCGATTATCCAGGTCACTGCGACCTAGGCTGGTCCTGACACATGGGATTGCCGGGCTGCTTTACTGCTCTGCGGGCGGTTATCAGTGGATACCGCGGATACGGCGGCGGAGACGAAGCTGATTGGCGATCGTCCGATTTCGCCAGGCTTGGAACTGTCGGTAATTGCGACCGCCCCGTCGCCGGACGTGGCGTGGCCGTCTGGCACTCCTGCGCTTGCTGGCGTGGCGCCGCCTTGCGTCGGCGTGTCGGCGTTGCGCGGTACGACGGTCCAGCCGCTGGGCCCGACGCGTGTGTTGGATTCGGCGTGCCTGCGCCTTGCGGCGTGCTGCGGCATCCTGGCGAGCGTTGATTGTGCGACTTTCACTTACCCACGTGTCGTCGGTTGCCGCTAATTGCGGTCCCCGTGCCGGCGGCAGCTGCTCGTTACTGTACTGCTGTGAAGGCGGGAGAGGTGTCTCCGCCGCATCGAT
>DAOUZE010000455.1 GCA_030665765.1 Filomicrobium sp. | reverse complement strand
GGTCGCCTTCCGCATTGCCTAACGGCGGGCATCAGCCGTACGAATGCAGCGCGTTGTTGGCATATCTATCCATCTCTGTACTTAGACGCCCCCGAAACCTTGTTGTAGAAGGGCAACTCGCCATTGTTTTGTTCCTTGAAGTGCTCGATCCAGAAGTCTTCCCATTTCACCTAGTCATCGGGATCATCAACGACAGAAAATTCAACAACGTCAAAATCCCAATCCTTACGCTCAGGTGCATGCAGACGCCCCTTGATCGGACCCCTCCCGATGTAGACTATCTCCCCGCCTTCCCGTAAATAGCGATAGATTCCGGCAACTTCAGAGGAAATGTCCGTTGATTCACGTGCTCGGCGCTCTTCGAACGCGGGACAAATCTGGATGACCCACTTGCTGCCTTCCTTCTTGGGAGGAAAACGGCGGTTCTTTGCTGGCTGCCTTGCTACAGATTCAATCCACTTATACTTTCGGACTGTTCCGCGCGCAGCACACTGCAAAGCCTTTCTCTTCTGGCCTTTCTTGTCCGAACTGGCCGCAGACAATGCAAACGAGCTTGGTCGATCGTCAGCATGAAACTCGAAACCAATCTTGCGATGGTCGGCATCTGTATGGACCGTTGCGCGCGATCCAGGTTCCAGCTCAGCCTGCCTCACAAAGGCTGCATTGAGGCCAAAATGGGATGTCGAGATGGAAATGAACGGAGCATCGCTACCCTCGAAGTAATCGTCCCGCGTGACCAATTCCCAGCCACCCCTTTATAGGTGACAGTTTGTCTCACTGTGCGGCTGTTCGTTGGGCAAGGAGTCGGGCGGTCGATACGTGTTTCTCCCTTAATCCGCCGGTTCTCTTGGGCGGCGGCCTTTTGGGACCGCGCTTGTTCTTGAGGAATCGATGGATCGGCACATGAGCTGCGCACTCCCGCAAGAATGTGGCCATCTCGCGAGGCTCCGCCTTGGCGAAGCGCCTACGCCACTGATCGGGCGGAATGGCCACCATCATGCCGCCTTGCACGGCTTTGATCTCCGACGCCAGGTAATAGCCCGAGATTCTTTCCGGCGACGCCTTCTCACCATGAACCGTGCGCAGCGAAGCTTTCACGACGCTCAAGGTGTTGTACATCATCAAGGCGATGCAATAGGCCAAAAGCGCTGCTCTGGGATAGCACAACGTATTGATCTCGGCGTTCAGCGACTGACCCAACTCCTGGAAGGCGGTCTCCACCGTCCAGCGTTTGCGATAGATGTCGGCCACTTTCACCGCGTCGACGGCAGCGGGAAGGCTGGTCAGCATGTGCATGACCGTGTCGCCGTCACGCGTGGCTTTGTCCAGTTCGATGGTGATCCGCCGAACGGTCATGGTCGCGCCGGTGTCGGGATGGTCGATCTCCATGTTCTGTTCGTACACCACCCCGGTGTCGCATCGTCGCACGCGGCGTCGCTTGCCGATCAGCCGTTTGCCGTTGAGCGTGGAACCATGCTGGCGAATCACGAAGCAGGCCTTCCGCTCGGCGATTCCGAACAAGAACTTGGTGGTGCAGAAGTTGCGGTCGGCGATCCACAAGTCGTTTTTCTCGACCGTGGGCAAGATCTCCGCGAGAAGCTTTCGCTCTTGGGTGTAGGCGTCTTCGCAGGGGATGGCGTCGATGGCGAGCATCTGTTGCGGGTCCAGCACCACCAACCATTGGCCCGGCAAGGGCGAGGAGTTCAGCGTCCGGGTTTCCTTGATACGGTGCTGCGTCCCGCCCAGATGCTTGCCGTCGAGGATCTTTGCCCGATACCCCTTCAACAACGGCGGCAACTCGACCTTCAAGCCGCGGATGACGGGCGCCAGTTGCGCGGCAGTGTCTCGCACCAAGGCACGCGACACCTGCAACTCGGTGTTGGCCAGCTTGTCGTACAACGACTTGATGGTCACGCCGACCGCCTCCTTCTCCTTTTCATAAGCTTCGCGAAGCGAGTTCCGCGAGCGCGACACCGTCAACCCCAACAACTCGACGGCGGAGGAAAACAGAAGCTGGCCCTCGTATTGCTTAACCGCGTGCTGGCGGAACAGCCCGTCAATCCGCTCCGCCGACATCGCATACTCGAACACCGCCCGTACCATGACCGTGACCGGCGACTCTTCCACAAACCGCAGCAGCATCGTTTGCATCATGACCATTACCTCCGTGTGGAGTGCAACTGACGTATCAGCAATAGGTTACAGTGACAAAGCACCGCTGGCAAGAAGCTAGCACTGCAAGCTATAAAGGGGTGGTTTCACGCACCCTACAACTACGGCCGGCCGTTGCGTCGCAAGCTCTTGAGCTTCTCGACGTATCGCGACGAGACCTCGGCCAACTGGTGTTTTTCTTCGGGGCTGAGCACCCAATGGGTCGACGCGGCTGTTACCGCGACGGCCGCCAGCACGCCGAGCACGGCCCAGGCACTGTAGTAGAGCAGAATGGGAGAGAGAAGGATCACCCAGGTGACCCGATCTAGCCGGAACCCCAGGAGCCGGTTGAACGTCGCAAGCAGCACCAGGGCGACGAAGTTGGCCACGGTCGTTGCCAGCACGGCGCCGATCAGGCCGTAACGTGGCAGCAGGATCAGGTTCAGGATGACGTTCACGACCAGGCCGACCAACAGCGCGAGGCTACCCAGCCGGGCTTTTTCCGCACAGAGCAGGTAGTTCTG
>DAOUZE010000336.1 GCA_030665765.1 Filomicrobium sp. | reverse complement strand
CCATCATATGGCGCGGCATTGAGCCAACTTGGGATGAGAGCTCGCCACATAACCGGCGGTCGGATCAACAATCGGGCCGAGAATTCTCATCTCCCGATACGGCAAAGAGAACGACGGATGCAGCGATTCAAATCAGCTGGTGCCGCGCAACGATTTCTCTCAACCCACGCCGCTATCTACAACACATTCAACGTCCAGCGTCATCTGATCTCACGCAGAACACTGCGACAGTTCCGAGCGGCAGCTATGGACAGGTGGGATGCCATGACTGCTGCGGCGTGAAACATGGCGACGCCGTGCATTTTTCGCGCGGCATACGTGCTAACGTGACAATGCCTTTGCGTCCCTTGCCTGCGATTGCTCATTGGCGGAATTACGCTGTGCCTTTTGCTTGCCGGAGTTCGCGACCTGTACTTCTTGCTGAACGGCGGTCGTGACTGTCACTTCTGGGAAAGTCCACTGGGTAGGATCGTCAACTTGGTCCGCAGCCACACACTCCAACAGACTAGCAACCGACTTAATGCGGGAGAGTGATATCACCGTGGCGTCATAATCGCTGGCATCGAACTCCAGGTCGCAGTCGGCCAGCATCGCTTGATATTGCGGATAGTTTATCGAGAATGTGATCGCCTTGAGCTCAATTGCCAATTGGCGGAGAAGCTGTGCGGCTTGATACGTTCCATCAAACTCTCCATAGGGTGGAAGATCAAAATTCTGTATCTTTCCACATAGCTCAAGCGCACGTTCAAGTATTGCGGTCATTTTGGCTTCCAAGCATTAGCGGCTCTAGCCGCCCGTTGGATTGGGTGGGACAGTGTAAGACGCCGCTCCCACGATTGCCCGTCTTTGCCGGCGGAAACGGGATTTGCGTACCATTCGCGTACCAATATTCTGCCCTTCGGGTTCCGGGCAAAGGATTGAGGCGACTAACGTCATGAATAAATGGAAATAATTTGGTTGCGGGGGCCAGATTTGAACTGACGACCTTCAGGTTATGAGCCTGACGAGCTACCGGGCTGCTCCACCCCGCGTCACCAACGTCTCCTAGGCGCCCGATCCATCATGGATAGCGTTCGAGACGCCCCGGTTGTCCGGAAGGCGGTGCATCAACAAAAACGGCCCGCGCTGGCGAGCCCCCTGCACCGCAGTTCCGATGCCTGAAGCATCGGAGCCACGATCTATAGCAATGGTCTTTAGTGTTGTGAAGCCCAGAAAGTGGGCCTAGGTCGTTTTTCATTGAGCGTTTTGACGCGGGTGGCGGTGTTTTGCGTTCAACCCGGCAAGCGCGGTTTTGAGGGCTCGCAGATGCTATTTGCCGGCCGCCTTATCGGTCATCGCGCCCAAAGCCTTGGCCATCTTGGCAAAGATGGCGTCGCGGCCTTCGATGCCATGGCGCGCTTCAAGTTTCTTGGGGTCGGTGTAGCCAAGGTAAACCTTACCGTCGGCATCCTGCCAGGCAAGCGCCTTCATGGGCAAATCTATGGCGATCTGGCGATTGGTCTGCATCAGCGGGGTGCCCAACTTGGGGTTGCCGAAAATTAGAAGTGTCGTGGGGGGCAATTCGAGACCGGCCTTCTTTGCATTGGCCTGGTGGTCAACGCGGCCGAAGACTGAGATGCCTTTGGCTTCCAGAACCTTTTGAAGAGCGTCGATCGTTTCGGGAACGCTGCGCGAACTCTCCTTGACGATCAGCACGTCGTCGGCGTGGGCGGGCGCCAGCCACGACAACGTTGCAGCGGTTGCGATCAAAAGGGTGCGAAGGATTGAAGCGGGCGTGGCGATCATCGGTGGCTCCTGGGTTGGTAGCGTGCTGGCAAGGGTTGGCTTTTAGCGCAAGTATGCCGCCACTTTACCGATGAAGTGAGTGGCGCACGGACTTGTGATTAACGAGCGGGTTTTGCGATAAGCGGGAGTGTGGATTTGAGCCTTAACCTGCGTTGCGTCTCTTCATGGCTTCGCGGCGTCGGACGATCCACTTGGTCATAAAGGCGAGGGCAATCCAGCCTAGGGCTGCTAATACAAGATATTGAATGGCCTGGAGATCACCAGATTGGGCGCGTTCGACAACCTTGCCCAACAAGGCAATCAGAGCGGTTTTAGGGAGAATGCCGATAGCGGTCCCAGATATGAATGACGCGTAGCTCGTCGCGGTCAGTCCCAGCCCCATGTTGACGACGATAAATGGTGCCGATGGAATGATGCGGACCAGCAGCGAGGCCAAGAAGCCGTTGCGCCCGACCATTTCGGTTAGTCCGCCGACCCCCTGCCAGCCGCGGCGGCGAAGCCAGTCGGCGCCGAAGTGGCGGGCCATGAGAAAGTTCACGGAGGCGCTGACGAGGGTCGAGAGTACTGAATAGACAAATCCGTAAAGTGGGCCGAAGGCCGCGACGGTGACGGCGATTAGCAAAAACTGAGGTGCGCCGATCAAGGAGGCTGCGGTGTAACCAAGGGCGACTACCGGTAATGCCCACGGGCTGCCGGCGAAACTGCGGAATGTGGTGGCGAGGATGCCGTTCTCGTCCAGTCCGATAATGTTGGCGCTAACCCAGAAAAGCGCCGAGACGCCAATGACCGCGGCTATCAAAAGACCAATGTTACGCAAGCTGGCGACGTCGCGTCCTCGTAAGATCGCGCGTAAGCGCGCCATTCGTTCGGATTTCTCGCCAATCGGTTCCATGACACCGGAGTTTTCCTGGTGACCTTTGGCAAAGTCGTGGAGGGTTGCCGCTTCGGCGTGGGCTTGAGGTTGTCTGCCGCTTTGTTGCGTCATGTCACCTGCCGTTTGGGTTGTGCTTGACGATCCTTTGCGCCGTCCGCCCGGACGTTGACACGAGACGGCCAGGCCGTTGCAGTTTGGTCATGGGGCAGTGCTTCGGTAACGACCGGGACACGGGTCCGGCGGCGCAGCCAGCTGACGCCGAACAGATCGTAGAGGCCAACCAGGGCTCGCGTTAGGTTGTTGTACTTCGACTGACCTACCTGGCGCGGGCGGTCATTGACCGGCACGTATGCAACTTTTTGACCGTAGGTCTGGAACATGGCAGGCAAGTAACGATGCACGCTGGTGAAAAAGGGTAGGCGCAAAAAGACATCGCGCCAGTAAACCTTGATGCCGCAGCCGGTATCCGGGCACTCGTCACGTAGAACCCAGTCACGGATCGTGTTGGCTGCGCGCGAGGCAAAGCGTTTGGAACCGGTGTCCTTGCGCGTCTGGCGCCAGCCGCCAACGAGTGCTGGACCGTCTTCGCCGGGAGCGGCCAGGTGTTCGAGTAATTTGGGGATGTCGCGCGGGTCATTCTGGCCGTCACCGTCCATGATGGCGATGACGGGGCTTGTCGCGGCGGTTATGCCCGTGCGCAACGCTACAGATTGTCCACAGCGGGTTTCGTGGCGGATCAGTCGCAAACTTGGATACTTGCCGGTCTCCATAAGCTGTTTGATCTCATCGGGGCTGCCGTCGTCGCTGCCATCGTCGATGACGATCACCTCGGAGAGAGCATGCGCGGGTACGTGCTCGTAGGTCTCGGCGACAAGACGGCCGATGTTCCCGGCTTCGTTTAATGCCGGAATGACCACTGAGATGCGCATGCCCGCTCCTAGTTCGCTCAATCCCGACCGAGAGAGGCCGGCGACTCATAGAAACTGACATACACCACGAGTCGCGGCTCTTCCAAGGCGGCCCCATGCAGTACCAATCTGGAAAAGCCCACTGACGGTGAGTGGTCAGATAGGTGTCACAAACGCAAATCAAGCCGGTTGGTCAAACCCTTAGAGTGACGTCCGCAACCTAAAAAGGGGGCATTTGCGGGCACTCGATAGCAACCCGCCACGATAGTTATCCCCGGCATCAAGGTTTTCCAGGCATTTGCGCCGCAATCTTGCATTTGGCTTGCGGTTGGGGTCCTGTTCGCCGCGGAACCCTGTCGCGCGCTGGTGGGCCGGCTGGGAAATGGGGCGTCTGCGGCAGGGGTTGCATGGATATCACGGACGAGAATACTGACGACCGGCAATGGCTGATTCTGCTGACTATTGGAT
>DAOUZE010000085.1 GCA_030665765.1 Filomicrobium sp. | reverse complement strand
AAAAGGCAGCGGCCCGAACTCTGGCAGATTTATAACGGCCGGCTGTCGCCAGGCGAGACCATGCGGGTTTTCCCGTTGTCGAATTGGACCGAGCTGGATATTTGGGAATACATCCTGGTCGAAGGGATACCGATCGTACCGCTCTACTTTTCGGCGGATCGACCCATCATCGAGCGTGAAGGCATGTTGATGATGGTCGATGACGAACGCGTGCCGCTTGAACCCGGTGAAACGCCTCAGAATAGGCAGGTCCGGTTCCGTACTCTGGGCTGCTATCCCCTGACGGGTGCGATTGAATCGCCAGCCGCTACGATTGTGGATATCGTCAATGAAATCAAAGCCGCCCGCACATCGGAGCGACAGGGACGCCTGATCGATCGCGATCAGGCCGGCTCCATGGAGAAGAAGAAGGAAGAGGGGTACTTCTGATGGTCAGGGATGCAGCGCGAGCCAACGCCTCGCCAGAAGCCGGCGACGCCCTTTCCGAGATGGATGCGCAAACGGAGGAGTCCGAACGACCGATTCTCAGGTTTCTAACCTGCGGAAGCGTCGACGACGGTAAATCCACGTTGATTGGACGGCTGCTTTTTGATTGCCAGCTGATTCATGAAGACACGCTGGAGAGCCTATCGGCGGAAAGCCGTAACTTCGGCACAACCGGCGGAGAGCTTGATCTTGCTCTGTTGGTCGATGGACTGCAGGCCGAGCGCGAGCAGGGCATTACCATCGATGTGGCCTACCGCTATTTTTCGACACCGAACCGGAAGTTCATTGTCGCTGACACGCCAGGTCACGAACAATACACGCGCAACATGGCGACGGGGGCTTCGCGCTGCGATTTAGCCATTATTCTCGTTGACGCGCGCAAAGGCGTGGTCACCCAAACTCGTCGTCACAGCTGCATTGCGCACTTGCTTGGTATCGAGCACGTCGTCGTCGCGATCAATAAAATGGACCTCGTCGATTTCGACGCAACGCGGTTTGCTGAGATCGAGAAGGACTATCTCGAGTTCGCTGGCGCATTGGGTATTCCACACATCACTACAATTCCAATGTCCGCCCTACAGGGAGACAACATTTCTCGGCGCAGCGATGCCACGCCTTGGTACGGCGGTCCGACGCTCCTGGAAAAGCTCGAATCGGTCGACGTGAGTTCAGCCGCTACGAGCGGACCGCTGCGGATGCCAGTGCAGTGGATCTGCCGGCCGGACCCCAATTTTCGTGGATATGCGGGGACGATCGCTTCGGGCGGTGCCAAACCCGGCGATCACGTAGTGGCCTTGCCAAGTGCGCGGGCGAGTTCGGTGGCACGCATCGTGACCGCTGACGGTGATCTTGAATCGGCTTCCGCCGGGGACGCCGTAATGCTGACACTGAGCGACGAGATCGATATTTCGCGTGGTGACGTCATCTGCGCGGCAAACGACCGTTCCGAGGTGGCCGATCAGTTCGCTGCCGACGTTGTCTGGATGAGCGAGCGTCCACTGTTGAAAGGGCGGCCCTATGTCCTGCGGATCGGGCAGCAGTCGACCGTGTGCCAGATCACCGATCTCAAGCACAAGATTAATGTCGAAACACTTGAGCACGTCGCCAGCCGCCAATTGGAACTGAATGAGATTGGCCTATGCAATCTTTCGGTGACTAAGCCCATCGTCTTCGATCTCTATGCGGACAATCGCGAAGGCGGCGGCTTTGTACTGATTGACCGCCTGACGAACGAAACCGTTGGTGCCGGCATGATCCGGTTTTCTTTAAGACGCGCTCATAACGTGCATTGGCAGGCCGTCGATATTCATAAGAGTGCCCGCTCGACGCTGAAGCATCAAAGTGCCTGCTGTTTGTGGTTTACGGGACTTTCCGGATCGGGCAAGTCGACGATCGCCAACCTGTTGGAAAAGCGGCTCTACATCCAGGGACGCCATACCTATCTGCTCGACGGCGACAACGTCCGTCATGGACTGAACCGAGATCTCGGATTCACCGATGCCGACCGCGTTGAAAACATCCGCCGGGTTACCGAAGTGGCGCGGCTGATGGTCGATGCCGGATTGATCACGCTGGTGTCCTTCATCTCCCCATTCCGAGCCGAGCGCCGCTACGCGCGCGAACGCTTTGAAGGAAGTGAGTTCATGGAACTCTACGTCGATACACCGATCGAGATCTGTGAATCGCGCGATCCCAAGGGGCTCTACGCCAAAGCCCGCTCGGGCAACATCAAGAATTTCACAGGGATCTCATCGCCATACGAGCCACCTGAATATCCGGAACTGACGTTACACAGCGGTTCGAAATCACCAGAAATGCTTGTTAATGATGTGATCGAATACCTGGTCTCGAACCAGATCATCGATGAAGTCTAAATGTCCGTCGTAACGGGCCAAAGCGCTGAGGAGGTGAGCGCTTCGGTTTGACTGGCCAGCGATTGCGCCGACTGGTTTCGCAGGTTTGGCTGGAAGCGCGCGGCGAGTGCGTTTCTTGCTATACTTTGAAAATCCTTACGGGTGAAGCGGAAGGTGTCTTCCACACGGGCAAACTCGCCGTCCAGGTTGCAATCAAATGCTCCAGGGTCGTCGGTATTGATGCTGAAACTCATGCCGAGATCGCGTGCTTGTTGGATGGGGTGATACTCCAATTTCGGTACTGTACCCATCTTGATATTGCTGGTTGGGCAAAACTCAATGTGTACGTTTTCGTTGCGCAATCGGTTGACAACGTGCTCGTCTCGGAATGCTGCAATCCCGTGCCCGATCCGATCCGCAAGGCCGATGTCGAGGGCTTCGCGAACCTCCTCGGGGCCACCGCGCTCACCAGCGTGAATCTCGATGCCGAGGCCATGTTTTTTTAGCTCATGGAACATGCGCTGGAAGCGCGATATTGGGCAGTCTTGCTCAAGGCCGGCAATCGAGATGCCGCAGATGCCCCCGGTTTCCGCGAAAGCGAGGCACCGTTCAATGTCGGCTTTAATTCCTTCGTCAGGCAGGCTGCGCGGTATGAGAAGCAGGAATTCCATCTGGATGCGCCCGCGTTCGTGGCGCCTGACCCATTGTTGAAACTCGGCCAGTTTTTCGACCGCTGCGTTGAGGTTCCGCGGGAACATCAACGGTGAGATCATCAGTTCGCTATAGACGACACCTTGCTCCACAAGGCGTTCCATATGCCAATCCAGTATCGGCAGGAATGTCTTCCAGTCAGCACATTTATATGGCGCCACGCTCACCAGCCAACGGGCAAATCCTTCAGCCCCTTCATCGCAGCCGACGGGTATGACGTCGCCTGGCGCAACTAGAAGAGGATGCCCGGCGGCGCGGATGGCATTCAGAACTTGTGAGTTGAGTACACCGATCAGATGGCAGTGGAGTTCAACCTTAGGTACCGCTTCATGGACCATTTATCACCCTTCGGATTCATCGGCGGAACAATGTCGACGTAACCGTCTTGCGAGACGATAAAGATCATCGACGGATACGCGCTGCTGGTGACGTAGTTGGCGGCAGAATTGTAGCGGCCGCCGCGCTGCCAAGTTCCGCTTTCGGTTGAGCAACCATCCATGATGGCACCGACGGCGTGCACGTTGCCGTTGGTGTCGGCGATCAAGGTGCCGTCGATGGCAGTGAGCTGCGTTGTTACTTCCGAAGTGAGGGCCACGGGGCGAATGGGAATGCACTGCGAGGAGAGGCGTTGTGCTTCCTGCGGCGCACCCGGCGTGAATAGAATATTCGTGCCGACTGGTTGCTCGGCAGCAATGGTCGCAATGTTCCAGAGTTTCTCAAGTCCGGCAGGGTCAGCCGTGGGCAAGCACTTCTTTGCGTGGGCCTGGAAAACACCTTTGGTCAGAATGCGATCGGCCTCGACCGGCGTGCCATAAGAGACCATGGCCAAGAGCTTTTCGCCCCGCTGCATCGTCCAAATTCCACGGCCCTTGAAAAGGATCTGGTGGCAATCCCGGATTTTATCGAAGTCGACGAAGCCGTAGAAATAGTCACCGTCGAACAGGAGTGCGAACCGCTTGGAAGCCATTTCGATGAGTTTACGGACGCCCGTGTTGTGCGAGAGATGAATTGGGCGGCGGAACTCGATGCAGGGTTTGATATTTTTGCTACCGCGTCGGGCGAGGATGATGTAACCGGCTCCAGCGCGACCTTCGTATTGGGCTGCGGCTAGGTCGCAGCATAACTCGTAGAGCCCGTAATTCATCCGGCTGGTGGCTTGCTGTGAAATCTTTTGCAGGTAGAGCTGCGCGGCGGCACGCGACAATAGGTCAGGTGCGAGCCCAAAAAATGTTTCTGAATGGCGGGGCGACAAGCAGTATTGCAGGGCCACATAGACAAGCGCGTCGAAGAGCTGCGTGATCACGAACGGTTGCGGTTCGGCGGTGGCGTGTGTATCGCGGTTGCCGTCGCGCTTCGTGATGAGGAAACCGGCCGTGCGGTGATCGAGCTCGGTGCGCGTCGACTTGAAGATGAAATCAGCACCGCCGGAAGTAATCTGTAGCCGGTCGAAGTAGCCGAGAATGGCATTTTCGACGACGGGATTTCGTTCGTTCTCGCATGAGATCAGTGTGATGTTGCTGGTTTTGCGTTTGTAGCTGGGCTCTACGAAGGCTGGACGTGGATCGACGCTTGAGGCGATCACGGCGTTGTCGTGGTCGTGAATTACGACGACAAAGGTCACTTCGCAGTCGGGTCGGAATTTCGCCAATAGACCGCGCACTTGCTCGAAAGACTCCAGCGAGACTGAAACCCTCTTACTAGCAGAAGGCGCCTGTGGTGGCCGTTGCGGCCTTACTTCAGCTTCCATCACAACGACTGGTTATGCCTCTTTGCGCGTTAACATTCGTATGTTTGCCGGCCTTTGCTGTATGCAAAAGCACGTCGACATCGCCTCCGCCGAAGACTTGCATGCCGGCTAGTTCCGGCGGCTGGGCAAACTTAGCGTCCTGAAACCAAGCCGCACCGCCAACCTCGACTTGTAAAAGCTTGGCCTGCTTACGGAATTTTGCACCTTCAAATCCGCAGGAAGCCTGGAAAACCGCCTCAGCATACGTAGCAGCACCTAGAAACTCGCTGTCGGTGAAAGCGGTTGCGTCACCAAAGTGGGCGTTGGTGAAGACGACATCGTTGAACTTGCAACCGGAAAACCAGCCGCCGCGGGTAAAGTCCGTATGCTCGAATACTGCTGGCCCGAGGATCTGCACCTGCCGAAATTGCGCGGGCTGCATGAATAGGGAATTGGCGAAATCGACTAGGCCGTAGAAAGAGGCACGTTCAAAACTCGTTTCGCCCAAAAAGCTCGCCTGTCTGAAAGTGGCACTGCCATAAAAGGTTGCACCTTGGAACCAGCAGTCGGTTTCAAACTCGCTTCCACTGAACTCAGCTCTGCCTGGGAAGATCAAGGCTGCAAAATCGACGCTTTCGGTGAAGCGCATTCCTGAGAAATTTGCTTTGGCGAGGGCATCGCAAACAGCGACCAAGCCCGGGTCTGTGTCCGCAAGGCTCCGGACTTCCAGCATTTCCTTGGACCAGGCGTTCCATGCTTTCCGGCCAGCTGCGAACCGGCTCATGGTTGCTAGCCTCTGTTCAAAGTGTGCTTTTTCGGAGATCGGTCCGATATTGCCGAGAAGCGCGCGAGCGAGGTGAACGATGTCGTCATTATAGTCGGTGTTCTCAACCCACGGGTTCAGAAGCTTCAATTCAGCCACGACTGTCGAGTTACGCTGGGGATTGAACTTGGTCATGGGCCTGGATAGTCCAAACTTTGATCATGTTGGATCTTGCAGGGGTTGATTTAGATTGATGCGAACCAAAATCGCGCCGTTAGCTGTCCTGATGTGCGTGACGGCAGGCAAGTCGGACGGGCTAGCTGCCACATCCGCTAACGACTTTTGTTTTTGAAAGTCAATTCGCGGACTAACCCTTAAAGTAGTTGGGTCGCGTAAAGAGACTGCTAAGGCTTTCGTTAAATAGGGTTGGTATCGCCGACAAAAATCTTTTTCGCAGGTGCGGGGATGGTTTCCAAAACAAGTTTCTTCAACAGTGTTTAAGAAGCCTATTTCCGCGTTTCCCAGTTTGGGATTGTTATAAAGAGTTTATAAAGGCGACGAGCGCATCGCGCTCTTTTTTTGACAACGCCGCATAGGAATCGCGTGCCGCGGCTGCTTCGCCACCATGCCAGAGAATAGCTTCTTCGATGCCGCGGGCGCGTCCGTCGTGAAGAAAAAATGTATGCCCGCTGACGGTGTGCGTGAGGCCGATCCCCCATAGTGGTGGGGTGCGCCATTCGCGTCCGTTGGCAACGCCTTCGGGCCGGTTGTCGGCGAGCCCTTCACCCATGTCGTGAAGGAGGAGATCCGTGTAAGGCCAGATCCGTTGATTGCTGAGGTGCGGTTGCCCGTTGATTGGGCCGGTTTTGAATGTTGGTATGTGGCAGGCGACGCAACCGATGCTGTTGAAGAGCTGCTTGCCCTGCAAGACTTGCGGGCTGGCGGGATTACGGCGTTTGGGAACGGCGAGGTTCTGGGAATAGAAGATCACCAAATCAAGCATTTGTTTGGTGACTTCGGGTTTTCCGTTTTGCTCTCCGGTTGGGGCTGCGCGGCATTTTTCCTGTGCTTGTGTGCAATCGCCAGCGGGTCGCGCGAACATCCGGGTGGACAGGCCCATGTCTCCGGCGAAGGCGTCGGAGCTCTGCTGGCGAACCGTGGGATTGCCGGCTTTCCATCCGAAGCGGCCAAGCGTCACCTGTTGGTTTTCGTTTGACCACACCTCACTTGTGCGACCGGAGATGCCGTCGCCATTCTCGTCCAGAGGATCGGCATTGGCGCGGATCGCAGCTTCTGGGATCGCCTCCAGCAGGCCGAGACCAATCATCGGCGGTGCGACCCGCGGGGAGAACATGGTCTCTGGGTGCATCGGGCCGTAGCCCAAATCCGTCACGCTGTAGGTTGGCCGGCGCAGGCTGACAACCGTACCGTCGCCAAGTTCAACCGGTACGTCCTCGTACTCGATGTGCATCCGGCCTTCGCCTGCGTGGCCCTGAATAGAAAGGTCTTGCAGCTGGCCGCCGTAGGTCGGTTCCGGAATGACGTTGGTGCGGCGTTCGGCCAGCAGGCGCTTTTGCTCTTCCGTCTGGGGCGGAATCGATAGCCGCAAGAACATGGAGACAGCGTCGTCGTCGGGCCAATTGCCTGCGGGTGTGTGTCCGCGGCCATCCTTGAGGTGGCAATGTTGACAGGCGCGCGCGTTATAGATCGGCCCGAGGCCATCGGAAGACTTTGTCGAGGCCGGCGCCGAGACCCAGATCTTGCGGAAGATGGCGTTGCCGACTTTGAAACGGGATTCCCCTTCGAAGCCGATGCCGGCCGAATGCTGCGAAAATGCATTGCGGGTTTTGGTGGCTCGGTTTGTCGTTGCGGCTCCGCCCGGCCTTTCCTCGCCAGCTTCGAGTTTCGCAAGCCGCGTACCGCTTTGCGCAGCGACAAGCCCGCAAGCGCCGGCAATCAGAGCCGATATCAAGCCGAAGCGAATGGCACCAATCTTCGAATTCATTGCGCGCCTCATCATGCTGCGTCACTAAGAATTGTGCACTGACATAGTCTACTTTTTGCGGCGACGGCATGCGACAAAAATGAGCTGCCGCCCAATGCTAGGCGGTAGCTCAAAATCTTCAAAGTCCTGGGGCAAAATTAGAAGGAGATAATTGCACCGGTTATGACGGTCTGGAAGCTCTCGATGCCTACACCGGAGATATTCCCACCGCCGGTTTTGGCCAGGTCAAAATCAGCGTTGTAATTTCGATAGCCGACGTACATCTGCATTTCCGCCGCATCGATGGTTTGTACGATGCCAAGGCCCCATACATCAACGTTGCTTCCGGTAATGCGGTAGTTGCCCGCCGTGGCACAGACACCGTTGGAGGCAAGCGATGTAACCACACTTCCGTCGTCGACCGCCGTAAGAAAGTCTTCAAAGTGGCTGTAGTCGCCATAGAACGCGAGCGGTCCAAGGCGGCTCCACTTCGTGATCCAGCCGAGCTTTGTGCAAATGAATGAGGCATCAGCAGGGGTGCGGAAAATGCCATCGGCATCCACGAGGCCCTGATCGAACGATTGCTGGCCAGCAGCTACAAGTGCGTTCAGACCGGATGGCTCGTGCAGCACGGCAACCGAGCCGACGATCACATTATTATCGAGCTCGCAGCACTCCCCCTCGAGGCCATTTTCGTCGGTCGATTGAGTGTAGGCAATGGTAGCGGCAACCTGGAACCCGCGTGCTTCGCCTTCGTACCTGACGCCAACATCCCAAATGTCATCTTCGCCGTAGCTGGCTGCGAAGGTGAAACCAGCAATGGTGTGCGTATCGTAACGGACGACATTGGCCGTATCGCCGTTGAGATGACTAATCAGATCACCCCAAACGACATCAGACAGCGTGTTGTCGTTCCTGCGTAGGAAGAAGCCGCCTCCAATATCCTGGACGCCTGCGTAGCCTGCAATGCCGGTTTCTGACAGGTTGTTTTCCGGCGCCGTGTCGGAGACGCGAGAAGCTTGTCCAACGGTCAACCGCCCGGCGCGTTTGCTGTCTAGAAACCAGTTGGCTTCTCAAAGCGTGAAGCCGAATTCTGGGTCATCAAGGTCTTGAGTGACTTCGTCGGACAGCGTGTCGCGAAGCCGGAACGTGAAGGCAAAGCGGGCCGTCACATCCGATGAAATTGCCGCTTCGCCGTTGAAATAAAAGTTACTCTGATCGTTCTTGTTACCAACGACGTAGGCGTTGTCTTCAAAACCGTCATCCCAAAAAAGGACGGCCGTGCTGACATGCCCCCCGACGGTCAAGGAGACTTTGCGGTTGCCCTTGCGGGCCGTGGTTGCTTCAAGTTCGGCGACGCGTTCTGCAAGGTCGGCGCAGCAGTCTCCTCCGAAGTCGGCGGCATCGACAGGTGCTGGTGCGAGGAACAGTAGTGCACCAATGGATGCGGTCGTGAATAGGCTTGAAAGCTTATTGGTCATCTTTCATGTCTCTGATCGAGATCGGGCGCCATGTTGTGCGGAACTATTGGCGTGCGCAAGCGTTTCCGCTCCGCTGCTCACAGCCTCGGCAGACGTCCGAAAGGTTTCAAGATTCGGTTTGGTTGTGGCGCTACCGCAGGACTACTGCGGCGTGACTTTGCCTTGATCGTCTAGACTGTCTGAGCCCTCGAACTGGATGGCTTCTAGCTTTAGGACCGCGATGGCGCGCTCCAATTCCTTCGCCTGGGTGACGAGCGCATCGATTACATCTTGGACAACGGCATTGCCTTCGGTGTTGCCCTGGCCGATCATTTGGTCGTAGCGCTCTTTGGTTTCCGCGCGCTTCTTGAGCACAGCCATTTTCTCGATGGTGTTGTTGATTGCGGCACGTACACGCTTGTCGATTTCAGGGTCCTTTGCGCGAACCAACTCGGATGGGCTGGGACCGCTGACCTTGCTACCGTCGGGACGCGTATACTCGCCGAAATAGACATTGCGAATGCCAACGACATCGTAGTAGTGCGAGTTGTGGGTGTTGTCTGAAAAGCAGTCGTGTTCTTCTTCGGGATCATGCAGCAACAGGCCGAGTTTCATTCGCTCTCCGGCCATCTCACCGTATGTCAGCGAGCCTAGTCCGATTAAGATGGCGCGCAGGCCATTTTTGCCGGCCGCCTGGGTTACCGCGAGACGGGCGTCGCCGTCCTTGCCCCACTGTGTGGCTATCCATTTCAGGTCGTCGATCATGAGGTCCGTGACGACCCGGAGGTACTCAGCGCGGCGCTCGCAATTGCCACCTGTGCAGTTGCCCGGATCGAAGTCCGTTGCTGGGCGGTTGCCGGCGCCGGGACCCGTTCCGTTCAAGTCCTGTCCCCAGAGCAGAAACTCGACGGCATGGTAGCCGGTGGAAACGTTGGCTTCGACGCCACCCGCCTCATGTAGCTGCTCGGCCAGGAGCGCCTTGGTGATCTTTGATGTGTCAACATCCTTGCCGCTCACCTTAATCAGTTTCTTGTTGGCGATGACGTTGGCGATGTAGAGCTCGTTTTCGGGATTGTCATCGCCGTAGGAGGTGGCGACGTAGTCGATCAGGCCCTCATCGAGAGGCCAAGCATTCACTTTGCCCTCCCATTCGTCGACGATGGGGTTGCCGAACCGGAAGGCCTCGGTCTGCATGTAGGGCACGCGCGAAACCAGCCAGGCTTCACGGGCTGCTTTCAGCGTAGCTTCACTCGGCTCGGCAATAAGCTTTTCGATTGCGACCTGCAGTTTCTTGGCTGCGGCGAGCGAGTCCTTGTAGCCAGCTTCCGCGATGTTGGCGTAGTTCTCCAGGACGTCGGCTTGTTTAGGCGCAGAAGATTCGGCAAACGCTACTGCGGCCGATGCGACGAGAAGCGGCAGTGCGCTGGCCAAACGAATAGCTTTGATTCTCACAGAGGCCTCCAAAATTTTCAGGGTTCAAGGCCCTGCCATTGTTGGGGTTGGTTTTCTGGTCGGTCATGAGATGCGCGGTCGTCAGCCTAGCTCATACCCGTGATGCAATACAATGTGGGGTCTCTGGGTCAAGAACCTATTGTCTACTCACGCAGTAATATTTCATGTGGTTGCCGATTAATAACGCGCATGAAACGTCCGTGACGTGGGCCGCTGGTTTCAGTGCTTGATCCATTTTGGCGGGGAGACTTATATCGAGAAAGAGAGGCTAGGTCCTCATGCTGTGCGTCAGTTCAGCACAACGCCAAGGTGTGTGCAGATAGATGAAATTACTGACCGTTCGAATGATCGTACTCTTGCTTGCATGCTCGCTGGCGACTGGCGCTTGGGCGGTACCGCAAGGACCTGAGCGAGAGCGCGACCTCCTGCAGCGGGGGGAGCGCGTCATTGATAGGCATGTGCTTCCAACTCTCACGGACTTTTCCAAAAAGGCGCATGAGCTTTCGGGCCGGATTAACGCGTTCTGCCGGGCAGGTAATTCTGAGTCGCTGGGTGGTGTGAACGCTGCTTTTCGTGCGGCCGTGCTGGCGTGGGCGCGTGCGGAGCACCTCAGGTTCGGCCCATTGCGGGGTGGCGACCTGTCGATGCGCATCAATTTCTGGCCGGACCCACGAGGGGTTACATATCGGCAGATGCGACGAGTTCTAAAGGCTGAGAACCCGGAGCTGCTTGATCCCGCGGTTCTCGCCAAGCAGAGCGTTGCGGTTCAGGGGCTTGGATCCTTGGAGGTCATCTTGCTCAGGTGGTCGAGGAAGCCAGCAGCGGTGTTTCAAGCGGGCCAGCCAAACTACGATTGCCGGCTTGCAACATCGGTCGCCCGCAACGTTGCTGGTATTTCCGACGAGATTGTGCAGGCTTGGACGCGCGAAGGGGGGTGGCGTTCAAGATTGTTGAAGCCTGGCCCGGAAGATCCTGTCTACCAGAATGCAGATGAAGTGGCGGCTCAGATCACCAAGTCAATGCTGCTGGGTGTGACAATCATCCGAGACCAACAAGTGCTGCCCTTGTTCGAGCTGGCGACCGGCAAGCGCAAGAGGATCAAATTACCCTTTCAACGTTCCGGGCTTTCGGTTGCTTACATTCGCGAGAGTGTACGTTCGCTGAGGCAACTGCACGAGCACTTCCGGCTGACCGACTATGCCCACGGAAACACTGCCTGGACAAAGGACTGGGTCGGGCACACTTTCGGGACGCTTGAGCGGGCGGTTGGCGACCTTACGCTTCCTCATGAGAGGCCGATTGCAAAGACCGACCTTGACGAGGACGCTATGCGACGGTTGCGTTTCTACACGAATGGCTTGAGGCAGGTTTACGGCCGCGCTCTGGCACCGGCTGCGGGCCTCACGATTGGGTTTAATGAACTCGATGGCGATTGACCGCAGGCTCATTCTGCAAGGCTCTCTTGCAATGACATTGGGGGTTTCTGCCCCCACACGACCGGTCCTGGCAGAAGGCCGTAATCTGACCCAAGCAGCTTTTGCCTCCGCCGTTCGGGTTGGAAGCGGCTTCGCGCTTCTCATTCTCGATGAGGCCGGCAGGGTGCTTCGGGAGATTCCGCTTGAGGCGCGCGGACATGACACAACGGTCCATCTTGGGTCCGGCATCGGCGTCATGTTCGCGCGCCGACCAGGTGATTTCGCCGTTGGCTTCGAATTCTCGCGGCCGACCGCGCCAAAGGTGTTCCGAACGCCGGCTGACCGGCACTTTTACGGTCACGGCGTTTTTTCAAACGACGGCCGGCTGCTTTACGCCACTGAAAACGATTTCGATAACGCCCGTGGCCTGATCGGTATTTATGATGTCAAAGGCGGTTTTTCGCGTATCGGCGAATTTCCCAGCGGCGGGGTCGGCCCGCATGATCTGCATTTGTTGCCCGATGGTAAGACGCTTGTGGTGGCAAACGGGGGAATCGAAACGCATCCAGACGCCGGCCGCGCCAAGCTGAATGTGCATGACATGCAACCTTCGCTTGCGTTTATCAAT
>DAOUZE010000111.1 GCA_030665765.1 Filomicrobium sp. | reverse complement strand
CTATGATCAGCCAAGAAGATCTCGAAGGAGTGGGATCATTGGTGCATCGGCCGGCGGCATCGGATAGCGGCTGAGACGGCTAGCGCGAACCCAAGCAATTTCCGGGTGCTCGATGGGTTTCATTTCGCCCTCCCACTTGCGGCATAAAAACAGTGGCATAAGCAAGTGGAAGTGCTCGTAGGTATGGCTGGCGAATGTAAACGGGCTCAGGCAGCTTTCGCAGACAGTGATATGGAGTTCTTCCTTTAGCTCTCGTACGAGCGCGGCCTCCGGTGATTCGTCTGGCTCGACCTTTCCGCCTGGAAACTCCCATAGACCGGCAAGCGATTTTCCATCAGGACGCTTGCAGATGAGGACGCGACCGTCTGAATCGACCAGCGCGGCCGAAACGACGAGCGTGATGGGAAAGGCTTTCTGCTTACCGGCCGCGTTTTCGGATATCTTCGTCGCCTGAGGGCTCATGAGATTCTCCGCGCCAGGTAGACGGTTTCGTGAAGTCCTGTCAGACCGCGTTTTATGAGTGCGGCGTTGTCGTCGATGACGTCATCGCTTGCCAGGATCTTTAGAGCGTAATGGTCGCCAAGGAGCTCTCGCACCCGGACCTCTGGTATTGAAAACGGTGGTCCCTTCATTTCACTTTGATTGTAGGCGAGAGAAATGATCAATGCCGGTGTATCGGGCAGCTTTGTTTTTAGCCAATCGGCGTACTGACACTGTAAGTGGGGCGGCAACGCTACCAGGCTGGCCCGATCGTAAACGGCCGAGACCGATTCCATGCATTGATCAGGCAGTGCAAAGAGATCGCCGCACCAGATTTCATAAGGTCCTGCGGATTTGACGATGAATCCATCCTGTTGCCGCTGAACGGGCTTCAGTTGCTGGCTTTCCATGAAGGCATCAATCGCCAGTTGACTGAGCTCGACGCCGACGACTTGGTATCCTCTGCGCGCAAGCCATTCCATATCGCGACTCTTGCCGCACAAAGGAACGAACACGGTTGTTGGTGACTCAACTTCGAGCTTTTCCCAATGGGCTTCCAGTGCTGGATTAAAGGAGTCCCGATGAAAGCCGATTTCACCGTTTTTCCAGCGCTCAAGCCAGAACGAGGTTTCCATTGATACGCCTTGGTTACATGCTGGAGTCAAATTCGGGCTTACATGGCGAAGGTCAGTGGCCGACCTAATTTCGATTGGGGTCAGCTGCGATAGTCCGCATTGATTGAAATGTAGCGGTGAGTGAGGTCGCAGGTCCATACGTGGTCTTTGCCCGTGCCGACGCCGGCGTCGACGTAAATGTGGATTTCGGCCGCCTTCATGTACGCCGCCGCGGCCGCCTCGTCGTAGTTGGGGGCACGTTCCCCTTGCCGGGCGACGAGGTGTTCCCCAAAGCGGATCTCTATATTGTCGCGCTCTACGGCCTCGCCAGACTTTCCAACGGCCATGATGACACGCCCCCAGTTCGGATCCTCCCCCGCGATCGCAGTTTTGACCAGCGGGGAGTTCGCGATGGCAAATGCGATGCGGCGAGCGGCTTGCACCGACTCAGCGCCCGATACGCTGACTTTTACAAACTTTGTCAGCCCCTCGCCGTCTTTCACGATCTGCTGGGCAAGTTCGAGCATGTTGGTGCCGAGAGCCTTTGAAAAATTGGCGAATTCTGGCTGTTCGGCCGATGTGATCGGCGCTATGCCGCGCTCGGTCGCCTTGCCGGTTGCAAAGACTATGACGGTATCGCTGGTTGAGGTGTCGCTATCGACAGTGATCCGGTTGTAGGTGTCTTGTGCGTGGCCAAGCACGGCCTTTTGAAGCAGTGCATGGTCGATGTTCGTGTCGGTGAAGTGAAAGGCGAGCATTGTGGCCATGTCGGGTGCAATCATGCCGGAGCCTTTGGCGATTCCGGCTATGGGGAGGCTGGGGGCGCCGTCCGCGGCAAGCTTGGGGTAGGTGTCGGTAGTCATGATCGCCTCGGCGGCGGCCTGCCAAGCGGCGGCGGTGGCGTTCTTTGCGAGGATTTCTAGAAGGTGTGCGAATTTACCGGTTTCGAGTGGCTCGCCAATGACACCGGTGGACGCGATGAACACCTCCTCGGGCTCGCAGCCGACGGCTTTTGCGGCGGCTTCAGCAGTTAGCCGGACAGCGTCCACGCCACGTTTTCCGGTGAAAGCGTTGGCGTTGCCGGAATTGACCACTAGTGCGCGGGCTCGGCCGTGTTTTAACTGCTCCGCGCACCAGTCGACGGCGGCAGAACGTGTTTTTGATTGCGTCAACACGCCCGCAGCTATTGTGCCAGGCTCAAGGACGGCGAGCAACAGATCCCGCCGTCCTTGGTACTTGATGCCCGCCTCGGTGGCTGCAAGGCGTATGCCGGGTATCACCGGCATATCGGGCAGATTGCGTGGTGCAAATGGCGAGACGGGGCCGTTCATTCCCATCTTCCGTTCGTTGCGAAGTGCTAATTCTTTTCTTCAGTGGCCGGTGGTCTAGCAGGCTTGGCGTCGGCGGGCATAGCGCCTTGCTCGCCCTCCTGCATCTTCTTGAGCTGTTCGATCAACTGCTGTTGTTGGAGGCCTGCACGCTTCTGTTCTTCCTCGACCTGCTTTTGTATGCCGGCATCGAGGTACTCGATCTTCGCGCTATCACGGAGCTGTTTGGCGACGGCCTGAGCCTTCTGGTGGATCATACCGTTGAGAATGCGGTCTTTGACCTCATCAAATTTTGGAAGCGGTTTTTTGCGCTTCTCTTCGACCAGGATTAGATGCCAGCCGAACCGGCTCTGCACAGGATCAGAGACCTCATTGGGCTTGATTGTAAAGGCGGCTTCCTCGAATTGCGGTACCATCTGCCCGCGGGAGAAAAAGCCGAGTAGGCCACCGTTGGCCTTGGTGCCGGGGTCCTTCGAGTGCTCCTTGGCCAACTCCGCGAAGTCGGTGCCGCGGTTGATCTTCTCCTTAATGTCGCGGGCTTCTTCCTCGGTCCCAACCAGAATGTGACGGGCTTTAACTTCCTCCTCGGGCTTCATTCCTTTGACGCGGTCCTCGAAGAAGGTTTTCGCGGCGGCTTCGCCTACGGAAGATTTGACCTTGTTTTCAAAGTAGGTTTCCCGCTTCGCACGACGTTTGAAGTAAGCTAGATTGCGGTCAAGGTTCGGGGCTTTAGCCTTTTCGAGATCGAGGGCGTCGGCCATTAGCTGGGTTTCGATCACGTATTCCACGAGGACACGGCGGCGGGTGGCTGCATCCAGTTTGCCTAGATCGGTGCCGATTTCAGCTTCCGCCAGGGTGACATCCTGTTCGGTGATATCATGACCGTTCACCTTGGCGATGACCGTGTTTTCTTTGGTTTGTGCGAAGGCTGGCGCAAAGGCGCTCAATCCCAAGGTTGCAGCCAACGCTAGGGCGGCGATCGGGCTCGATTTAGGGCTCATATGTCTCAACTCGGTTGCCTTTAGACTGAAGATCAAGGCCACCCGCGGGATTTCCATTATGCGAATGCAAGAAGTACTGGGCGCCCTGTACGCTCGCGTTTAGACCAGAGCTGCCGCGACCTGCCAAGTGAAGATTTGGACAGGCAGCTGGCGTTATCTGGTGGGCTGCCGACGTTGGGACGCGTTGACAATCCTTACCAGCGTTCCTTATTGCTGTGCAGCTGCGGTGCCGCAAGATGTCGCTGCCGCTATTGTCGTGTCTTGCGTTCTCTACTCGTTCCCATTGAGGGTCACATTCGATCTGATAGATGTCCAACAGACATCTGAACGCTGCGCCAGGAATGGCGACGATTATGGGCCAACCGGACAGACAAGCTCGATTTACGGCTATACGGGGCCTGTTTCACGCATCACGAGGACATTGATGCTTTCTCTCGGCACGATCGCTTCTAAAATATTCGGTTCGTCCAACGAGCGCTTGGTGCGCAAATTTCGCCCTAAGGTGGAGGCGATTAATGCGCTCGAAGGTAAGCTTGAAGCTCTGAGCGACGATGAGTTACGCAGTCGCACTGAAATATTCCGCCAGCAATTGCAGGAGGGCACTAAGCTCGATGACCTGCTCGTACCGGCTTTTGCAACGGTGCGCGAAGCGGCCAAGCGGACGTTGGGTCAACGCCACTTCGATGTGCAGCTGATCGGCGGCATGGTGCTGAATAACGGCGATATCGCCGAGATGAAGACCGGTGAAGGCAAGACCCTTGTGGCGACTCTACCGGTCTACCTCAATGCACTGACGCAACGTGGCGTGCACGTCGTGACGGTGAACGACTACCTGGCCAAACGCGACGCGGAGTGGATGGGGCAGGTCTACAAGTTTCTGGGATTGACCATTGGCTGCATCGTGCATGATCTCGATGACGACCAACGCAAGGCGCAATATGCCTGCGATGTGACGTATGCGACCAACAACGAACTCGGTTTCGACTACCTTCGCGACAACATGAAGATGAGCGCGGAGGAGATGGTGCAACGTGGCCATGCCTACGCCATCGTGGACGAGGTCGACTCGATCCTGGTCGACGAAGCCCGTACGCCGCTGATTATCTCCGGGCCAATCGAAGATAAGGCGGAGCTCTACGTCGCAGTCGACAAGTTCATTCCGAAACTCAAGCCCGAACACTATGAGATTGATGAAAAGCAGCGGCAGGTCGCGCTGAGCGACGAGGGGAACGAGTTCCTCGAAGTGCTGCTTGACGAGGCCGGTCTGCTTAAGGGTACGACGTTATACGATGTTGAGAATGTTACCATCGTGCATCACGTGAACCAGGCGTTGCGCGCGCATAAGCTGTTTCAGCGGGACAAGGACTACATCGTCAAAGGTAGCGATGTCGTCATCATCGACGAATTCACAGGCCGCATGATGCCTGGCCGGCGCTACTCGGAGGGGCTGCACCAAGCCCTCGAAGCAAAGGAAGGCGCTGATATCCAGCCAGAGAACCAGACGCTCGCCTCCATTACATTCCAGAACTATTTTCGGCTTTACGACAAACTCTCGGGAATGACGGGGACGGCGGCTACGGAAGCGGCTGAGTTCATGGATATCTATGGGCTAGATGTTATAGAGATCCCGACCAACGTGTCGATTGCGCGTGTGGATGAAGACGACGAGGTCTACCGCACCCAAGATGAGAAATACCGCGCCATCATCATGGAGTTGTCCGATGCGGTGCGTCGCGGGCAGCCGGTTCTCGTCGGTACGGCATCCATCGAAAAGTCGGAATATCTTTCGGAGCTCTTGAAAGACAAGAAGTACGTCCACGAGCTCGGCAAGAAGATCCTGACGCAAGCGGAGACGTTAAAGTCCGAGAAGGAAGCCGAGTACAAGGCCCATCTTGAGGACGTTGGTCAGCATCTCATGGAGCTTGCCCAGAAAGCCAAGTCGGGCGAGGCGCTCATTCCGCACCAGGTTCTGAACGCGCGGTACCATGAGCAAGAAGCCAATATCATTGCCCAGGCCGGGGTGCCCAGTGCGGTGACCATTGCCACCAACATGGCGGGCCGCGGCACTGACATTCAGCTAGGCGGCAATGCGGAATTCCAGTTGCGCGACTGGGCTGAGGAAGAAGAACGAGCCAGCCGCGAGCCGTCAGAAAAAGACATCGAAAAGAAGAAGGACGAGATCGAGACCGATGTCACCGAAAAGAAGCGGCGGGCGTTGGATGCTGGAGGTCTGTACGTGGTCGCGACAGAGCGACACGAAAGCCGGCGTATCGATAATCAGCTGCGTGGCCGGTCGGGGCGTCAGGGGGATCCTGGCCGCTCGAAGTTCTACCTGGCCCTTGACGATGATCTGATGCGCATCTTCGGCTCCGACAAGATGGAAGGTATCCTCAAGAAACTCGGCATGCAGGAAGGCGAGGCGATTACGCACCGCTGGATGAACAAGTCGCTTGAGATGGCGCAAAAGAAGGTCGAAGCGCGCAACTACGATGCGCGGAAGTACGTCCTCAAATACGACGACGTGATGAACGATCAGCGCAAGGTCATCTTCGAGCAACGCCTTGAGATCATGGGCAGCGAAGATGTCTCGGAAACCGTCGAGGATCTGCGCCATCAGGTTGTCGGCGAATTGGTCACCAAGCACATTCCTGAGAAGGCCTATGCGGAACAATGGGACACGGCAGGGCTCTCCGAGGCCGTGCAACAGCTTTTCGGGCTTGAGCTTCCCATCGGTGAATGGGCCGAGGAAGAGGGCATCGCGGACGAAGAAATCGAAGAGCGCCTTATCAAGGCGGTCGATGAGTGGGCGGCAAAGAAGGCCGTGGAAATTGGGCCGGAACTGTTCCGCCAGATCGAAAAAATGGTCCTACTGCAGACGCTCGATCACCTATGGCGCGAACATCTCGTCATGCTGGAGCATTTGCGACAGGTGATTGGGTTCCGTGCCTACGGTCAGCGCGATCCGCTCAATGAGTACAAGACCGAAGCGTTCGTATTGTTCGAAGCGTTGCTGGCCCGGCTCAGAGAGATGGTAACCGGGCAGCTGATGCATATCGAGTTGGCCCCGGAGGAGGAAGAAGAGTTCCTGCAGCCGGCCGAATTGCCGCCGATGGAAGCCCATCATATTGATGCGACGACGGGGCTCGACGAGTTCGAATTTGCGGATGCGTCTGTCGACGGAAGCGCGCGTTATGACGACGGCCAAGAGGCGCGGCGGACTCCGGTGCAAACTCGAAAAAGTGCCGCTCAAGTCGACCCGAATAATCCGGCGACCTGGGGAAAAGTTTCACGAAACGCCTTGTGCCCATGCGGTTCAGGCAAAAAATACAAGCATTGCCACGGCAGCCAAGGCTGAGGTTTGGTTATTACGGTCTTGGCGGTTTGCTAAGGTTTAGAAGTTTTTTTAGACGCGCCGCCGAAGAATGGCGTAGTGGAACCCGACGACGGGAGGTCGACCGGCGTTTGCGTATACTGGGGCTTGTTTCCGCGACCCATGACAGTGGGCTGGCAATTCTCGAGGATGGCAAACCAACGCTGGTCCTCGAGGAGGAAAGACTGAATCGCGAAAAGCGCACCAAGGCCTTTCCGAGACATTGCGTGATCGAAACGTTTGGGCCGCGCGCAGCTGGGCTCACCGACATAGATCTGATCACAACTCCGTGGGACCAAAACAAGCTTCGCGCCAATTTCGGCCGGGTGCTACTCGCCGGTTTACCCTTCAGCCTGAATCTGCTGCGCGAAGAGGCGCATTCCCCGCAGCGCAATGAGATCATTCGCCTCAATGCGGTGTTGCGTCGGAGACTAGGACGCATACTCGAAGGCAAGTTCGATGTGCCGGAGATCGTGCAGGTCGGGCATCACGATGCACACGCGGCGGTATTTTTCGTATCGCCATTCGAAGAGGCCAATGTGCTGGTCATGGACGGATTCGGAGATGAAGCTTCGACGAGCATTTATACCGGCCGTGGCAACCGTCTCGAGCGGCATTGGAGAGAGGGGATCCTCGATTCGCTGGGTCTCGTTTACACGTTCGTCACGAGGTATCTCGGCTTCAAAGGATTTTCGGACGAAGGCAAAGTGATGGCGCTGGCTGCCTGTGGCGATGACAGCTACGTGCAGCGGTTTCGGGACATTATCGGGCTTTTGGGGGAAGGGCGCTACGCGGTCAACATGTCGTATTTCAACTACGGCAAGTACGGTGAGCTGAAGCCGCTATCGGCAAAATTCTATGAAACTTTTGGTCCGCCGCGGCTGCCGGGAAACCTGTTGGAGGACCGACATCTTGCGATCGCTCACGCGGTGCAAACAGTGACCGAGGAAGTCGTTTTGCACATCGTACGCGCGATGATGGTGCAGCAGCCTTCGGACAATCTCGTATTGGCCGGCGGGGTGGCTTTGAACTGCGTCGTGAACGCAAAGATCCTACAAAAAACCGATGTTAAGGAAGTCTGGGTGCCGCCGTGTGCTTCCGATACCGGGGCCCCTTTGGGAAGCGCGCTTTGGCATTGGCATCAGACGTTAGGGAAGCCGAGGGGCTTCGAGTTGGCGCATGCCTATTATGGTCTCAAGTACTCCGACGAACAGATTTCTGACGCGTTGGAAGAGGCGGGATTGACGTCGGAAACGTTGGGCGAAGTGGAGCTGATCGAAAGGGTTGCACGGGACCTGGCAGAAGGAAAAATCGTTGGCTGGTTTCAGGGGCGCTTTGAAATGGGGCCGCGGGCATTGGGCAACCGTTCCATTCTTGCCGATCCGCGTAATCCCAACATGCGCGAGGTGCTCAACGCGAAGATTAAGCACCGGGAAGCGTTTCGGCCGTTCGCGCCCGCTGTGCTGGAAGAACGGGCAGCCGAATACTTCAAGATTTCGCAGCCCGATCCTTTCATGACGCTTGCACCCAAGGTGCGCCGTTCCAAGCGATCCGAGATTCCTGCAGCTGTGCATTTCGATGGAACGGGGCGTTTCCAGACTGTGTCTCGCGCGACCAACCGGCGCTACTACGACCTTATCGCCGAGTTCGGCCGGTTGACCGGTGTGCCGGTCTTGCTCAACACCAGCTTCAACCGGCAGGAGCCGATCGTCTCGCGTCCGAGCGAGGCGGTGTCGTGCTATCTGAGAACGGGTATGGATGTTCTGGCGATCGGCGATCGTTACGTTACGGATCGTAACTCCAAGTCGCGTGCCTGGGCTGAACGTACGTTCGTGCAAGGACCTATTTGACAATACGATGTGTCGCCATCACGGCGGGCTTTGAGCGGATTCTAGCGGCGTTTGGTGGCACGAAGGCGGCGGCGGAGTTCCTTTTGCCGTTTCTTGGCGTAGGTCTTGACGATACGTCTGCGTTTCAGCGCAAGGAACCGCCGGCAGCTGGTGCGGCGGAGGTTGCAATTGACGGTTACGAGTGGGCGTCGACGAGCGCCACGGCCTTTTTTCCCGACCGTGACGTAACTAGAGGCGAGCGCTTTTGCTTCCTTGCGGAGGTGAAGGATCTCTTCGGGCGGTGTTGTCAGCAGTGCCAACAGTTTCTTTTCCGCGTCGGAGAGCGTTCGCCACCGGGAGGGGTGGTTCACAATGCTTTGCAATACCTGTTCGGCTTGGAGAATTTGCGCGGTTTCCCCGCACACGTCTAAAGGGCGCGCTGACTGTCCCACCTCCCCGGGGCCTACGTCGCTTATTTGGTAGGACCCTTTACACACGCCTATTCGGGGAGGTCTTTTGGTGCGCTCAAAGGAGTCGTAGCCGGCTTTGAGATTTCTCCAAAAACCAAGCCATTCGGCCTGTTTGTGCTGATTGAGTTTGATTTCCGTCATTCGGAACGGGAAGACATGGACTGGGACATGGTCCTGCCCGGCCCATAGTGCCGCTCGGACCAGGCCGAAGACTTCGGTAATGACTGGGTTAGTCATTGCGTAACAACCCACCGACGAACAACCGCCGTGGATCAGGATGTAGGATCCAGTGCGCAGGAGCGACCGGTCGAAGGCGTTCGGGAAGCCAATATTGAGCGAGTGACGCCAGCGTCCCGAATAGTGAAGTTGCCTTTTGGTGATGGTATAGAAGCCTTCCGGGCTCTGCTTGTCACCTTCGGCAAGCTTGGGTCCGAGTGAGCCAGACCAATGGCAGATCGGGTAGTTGGCGAACTTGATGTAGCGATCGCCTTTCAACATCCAGAGTTCGAGTTGGGATTCCTCTTTGAAGATGCGCAGCATGACCGGTGTGCCGCGCTTCAGTTCTAGCTTTGCGAGGCGGGCGTCCAGTGCGTCGACTTCGGGTGTGCCTGCGAGTGGGACACCGCGTGCGATCAGCCGCTGACGTTCGATACGGTCAGGTGCGGCATCTTTCAGTTCTATCGTGACCGCGAGTGCCGATGCCGGTGGGTAGCAGGCCGCGATCAAGGTCACGGCGAGCGCTGCCAACACAAAGCTATATGGGATTACAGCGCGTCTCTGCTTCGTACGACCTAAGGCCGCAAGGGATTTGCCCTGGTTATGCAATGCTTCGTACCCGTTCAGCCTATAGAATCACTTGTAACCAACATGCTGAATGTAAAGGTCATTCGATAAACGTTGCGTTTGGAACGTGTTCGACAAGTTATTCACCCGCGACGGTCAATTCGCAACAATTGCATACATTAGCAGGTTGAGCAGCCTGCGGAAGCAAGTGGGCGACGTTTATGCTTAAAAGGGCGTGAACGCGATAAGGCGCGAGAGGAGCGAAGCGGCTACAACTCAAGCCGCGTCTTGCTGGTGGCCCCGTCTTTGGCTCGCCGTCAATTGGCTGCGACGGAGTTCTGACTGGAGCAGCTGCGGCCGAGAGGCCGCGTTCCCGTGCTGCCGACAGCGCCAGGCGCGGCGGTGTAACG